>NZ_ASSJ01000047.1 GCF_000473895.1 Rubidibacter lacunae KORDI 51-2
CGCGGGGCTTCCCGTCTAAAAGCTAAAAATCGGAATTTCAAAAAGCTGCCCGAGCACATTGTCAGGTACTGAAGAGCCGGTTCTAAGCAGTGGTGGCCTGTGAGTGGGTGCGTTACGGGTGCGAGGAAGAGGGCAGCTTTGGATAAAAACACCGTGACCGGGCGGTTGCATCCCGCTCGTGTGGTGAAGTTCTGGGGCAGGTGCATTGGAGCTTCCAGGTGCTCTGGCTGTAAGGAGCGGTGGAGCCAAAAACGGGGGATAGCTGTTTCTGGGAGTTCAGCCATCTTGACAGTCATCGAGAAATCCCTGGAGCAGTTTGCAGCGGAGCATCCGAGAGACGTGCACGTGATGCAGATAGATGGAGCGGGAGCGCGCCGAGCGGGAACGCCGCAAGTGCTGGAGGACGTGAAACTTCTGTTACAGCCGGCTTACAATCCCCAGGTGAATCCAATCGAGCGGTGCTGGGATGGGTAAAGAGCGGACTGAACTGGCTGACCTGCAGCGACTTCGAGAAACTACGAGAGAAGGTCAGGAAGTGATTGCAGAGGGCGGGACGAGACCCCATCGCCTCCCAAACCGGGTAGCGGTGGCATATCGTTCAGCTACTCGTATCAGGATTTTAGGGAATTTGCATGAGTCCCAAGACTCAGCAGATACGTGAGGCATTTGGAGACAACCCAGCACATCAATGTCAAGTATTCGCGTTCGCTCGATCGTGATGCCATTGAGTCGTGCGGTGCGAAGAGTTCGATAATGAATTTACTCAATCCATGCCGGGCGCCTAAATGGCATTCTGTGCGAGCCGATGCGACAACTCAAAAGCGGCGGCGCAGGGTTACGGCAAGTTTTAAGCGACGTTGGTATTCGAGATCGGGGATTTCGTAAGCCCCGAAGCGCTCCAAATGTGGGTTCTGCATCTGCACGTCGAAGAGCACAAACTCGCGAGATCTCAAATGCTCAACCAACTTCACCAGCGCCACCTTCGAGCCTTCGGGAATGCGGTAGAACATCGTCTCGCCGACGAACGCACCGCCGATCGCGATTCCCAACACGCCCCCCGCCAACTCGCCGTCCTGCCAAGCCTCGAAGCTGTGTGCCCAACCGGCTGCGTGCAGCGACCGGTATATATCCTGTAACTCCGGCGAAATCCAGGTCGTCTCGCGATCGGCACAGCCCCGGCACACCGAATCGAAGTCGAGATCGATCGCGGTGGCGAAACGCTTCTGATTTAATACGCGCTGGAGCGACTTGGGATAATGAAAGCGCCCGTCCAAGGGTAAAACCGCGCGCCGGCGACTGGAATACCACTGGAGGTCGCCGTCCTCACCTGCCATCAGGAACCAACCTCGCGCGTACCCCCCCACGATCGCCGAGACATCCACATCCATGGCGTTGCTTGTTTGAGTCGTCCGTTAAATCGAGCTCGCCTGCTGCAGCCGAGGGACGGGGCACCAACAACCGGCAATTCACCCTAAGATCGAAATCCTGAGGGGGCGATCGCCCGAAAGACATCGCTAATAAATCATGCCAGAACCCATTCCTCCCATCGTGCTCCCACCGCTCCGCGATCCCGACCGCGAAGGGCATTGGTTGCGCGACGCGCTGCACACCTGGCTGGACCGAGAGTTCCTACCTGAAGCGGTTAATGGCGATATAGCCGATCGAGCGTCTAAGATTTTCGTGCGCCAGCGCCTCGAAGGCGAAAACGACCTCGGCGCACTTGTCGTCGCAATCGTGACAGAAATGCAGGGCTTCGACTTCAGTCGCAGTTTCTACGGAGAATTTGCGATCGCCAACGCCGTCAGCGATCTCGTACTCGACAGCCTCGGGATCGACCGCTGCTGCGGCGAGTAGCCTAACGTCGCAGCAGCGGTTTACAACCCATCCGGTTGCGCTCCTAACTGGGGAGGTGCTACCAGCTGGACTTAGTGACGCCCGGTAGCAAGCCCTCATGAGCCCATTCCCGCAACACATTGCGCGACAGACCGAAATCGCGATAATAGCCGCGCGGACGCCCCGTGACTTTGCAGCGGTTGTGGAGGCGCGTGGGCGAACTGTTGCGCGGTAGGTTCTGCAGCTTGCGCCGCAGCTCAAAACGCTCCAGTGGCGTTTGTGCAGTCCGGATTTGCTCCTTGAGTTCCTCGCGCTTGGCGGAATATTTGGCGACGAGTTTCTCGCGCTTGCGCTCGCGCGCGATCATGCTTTTCTTGGCCATGGGGTCGGTAGTGTCTCGCTTGCGTGCGTTATTGATGGCAATAAAAGTCCAATTTTTATAATAGCGAATTGAGCCGAGCCTTTACGTACTGCTTGCTCGGACCTCGCGCTCCTGCCTGCACGCTCGTTCTATCTCACCCTGGGTCGCTGCGCTAAGCGTTCGGGTGTTATCCCTACGGTAGGATGGCACCTTCGAGGTTTGCACCTCTAAAGTCGGCACGCTTGAAGTGACCTTCCACTAAGCGCGCACCGACCAAGTTCGCTCCCCTGAGATTGGCATCGCGAAAACTGGTTCCAGCCAGGTTGGCTGCTGCCAACACGGCCTCTTGCAAGTCGGCACCTGCTAAATTTGCTTGGGACAGATTCGCTCCGCGCAGATCGGCTCCTTTCATCTGCGTTCCTGCCAAAGTTGCACTGGCAAGGTTCGCGAAGGCCAGATTTGCTTCCTTCAACTGGGCTCCAGACAGATCGGCTGTATCGAGCTGCGCCCGTTGAAGGTTTGCACGCGCCAGATTGGCTCGGCGCAAATCGGTTGCGCTCAATGTTGCCTCGCTTAGGTTTGCTCCGTGTAGGTAGATGGCTTCGAGGTCGGCTCCGGGCATGTCCACGCCCTGCAGCGAAACGCCGCCTTCGTTTAGATCTTGCAGTGCTTGCACGCGCGCGTAACTCGTCGGCACACCAGCAGCGGCAGCATGGTCGATGACTTGCCAGGCTTCGTAGTATTTGCGCTTGCGGCGATCGCGCGCCTCGATAGCATACAGAAAGGCGACGACGATAATACTAAAACTCTCAAGGTTTTCGACGGCAACCAATGCTCCTATATTGCGAGCTGTGCACCCGAGAAAACCCCGACAGTTCGGCTCCGGCGGTGGCAACAGGCGATCGACACGATCGACCCCAATCAGTACGATATAAGCCGCAACAAGCACAAATAAGACTCGCAGCGGTAGCGAGCGGTCCAGCGATCGCACCACCACCTGACAACCTCGTCCGACCTTGGCTTTCAATTTGCTTATTGCCGCCATCTCTAGGATCCCTAGGAAAGCTCCGCGCTCCTAATAAATTGAGGCTAGCGGAACGGTCGAGTTCACGCTCGGATTGGGTCTGCCGATTGGATGAACCTATTGTCGGGGCGCGTGCATCTATTCGTGGCGGGTGGTGGCGCGATCGCGTCCGATCGAGCTTTCCATCGCAGCGAGCACCGCTCTCGAAGCCGCAATGATGTCGCGTTCTTCGCCACCGAGATAAAGTCGACCGAAACTACCTACAGCCGACACTTGCAGGATGTTAATCAATGCAGCTTTTTCGGCTTCGTTCGCCGCTAGTGCCGCATAGGCTGCCGGCTCTACTTCGAAAACATAGAGCGTTTGACCGGCAAGCAACATCTGACCGCGGCGGGTGCGGTTGACAAGTTGGGCTTGGTGCGAGTCGATGTTGCGGATGATCTGGCTTGACACGACGCGGGGTTTGAGTCCGTCGCCCCGGCTGGCACCCAAAGCATCTAAAATCGCGTGCCCGGCCGTGCGCACCTCCCCTTGGCTTGACGAATGAATTTCAAGCAGCCCGTATAGGCGCTCGACCACCTGCACGCCCGGCCGCACGGATGTTGATTTCAGCGCCACATCTGTAATGCGGTTGATTTCGATGCCGGGCGAGATTTCAACCCATAGCGATGCGTCGCCCGGAAGTGGGAGGAAGCCGATGGACACCGTGCCCATGTAGGCAGCATGCTGCGGTTGCAAATTATCGAGATAGACGTAGCTGCGAAGGTCGATCCCCAAAGCCCGATGCTCTCCACGACGAACCGGGTAGTCGCGCGACTGCCCCTGCTAACCTTAACCCGGCTCGACCGGCTTTGAGCCGATCGATTCTGAACAGCGAGACCAGCTGGCAGATCCGATTCACAGATCCGTCTCGCAGATTCGACTCTACCGATTGCCGAATCCTAGCGCGCGGCGGCAGCCTTGCCGCCTGGCGTCCAAGCGACGCGATCGCTCTCGCCCCAGAAGCCTTCGTACTTAGTGACGCGCACGTCGCCGAGAACCTTGGTTTGACAGGTAAGGCGCAAGCCGCGCTCGCGATTGTGTGGCGGCATTCCCAAACGCGCTTGTTCGCGCCATGCAGATTCCGAAACGTCGCCTTCGACCCATGCCGCACAGGTGCCGCAGGTGCCGAAACCGTGACAGTTAATTTGCTGCGCCGGTCCGTTATAGATGTCGATGTTATTCTCGAGCAAAACCTGACGCAGGTTTGCCCCGCGATCGCAAGCTACGACCTTCCCTTGAGCTGTTACCGTAGGCATTAGCAATCCGCTCCGCACGATACATTTCTTAACAAGAATTTAAAATCCGGTACGGCATCCGTCCTCACTCTATGGCTGCAGATTCTTCTCCTCGCGTCTGGCTGTACGACACGACACTGCGCGATGGCGCACAGCGTGAAGGTATTGCGTTTTCAATAGAAGACAAGATCGAAATCGCCCACAAGCTGGACGCGCTAGGGATTCCGTTTATCGAGGGCGGCTGGCCGGGGGCGAATCCGAAAGACGTGCAGTTTTTTTGGCAGCTCCGAGAAGAGCCCCTACAACAAGCCGAGATCGTGGCATTTTGCTCTACGCGCCGCCCGCACAAAGTTGCGGCAGACGATCCAATGTTGCAGGCAATCCTCGCTGCTGGAACCCGCTGGGTAACTCTTTTCGGGAAAACCTGGGATTTGCACGTCACTGAAGGACTGAAGACGACGCTCGATGAAAATCTGGCGATGATCCGCGACTCGATTCAGTATTTGCGGAGCCAAGGTCGCCACGTACTTTACGATGCCGAGCACGGTTTCGACGGCTACAAAGCCAATCCTGAATACGCATTGCAAACTTTGCGAGCGGCACAGGATGCCGGCGCAGATTGGTTGGTCTTGTGCGACACCAACGGCGGTACACTCCCCCAAGACATTGCCCGCATCGTCCGCGAGATCGTGGCGGAGTTGGGCCGCGATCTCACCGCGCAGATCGGCATCCACGCCCACAATGACTCGGGAACGGCAGTCGCAAATTCCTTGGCGGCAGTTCTGGAAGGTGCGGCGATGGTGCAGGGCACGATCAACGGCTACGGCGAACGCTGTGGGAACGTCGACCTATGTTCCGTGTTGCCCAATCTGCAGATAAAGCTCGGGTACGACTGCTTGCCGTCCGATCGCCTGGCACTGCTGAGTACGACCAGCCGCGCGATTGCGGAAATTGCCAACCTTGCTCCAGACGATCACGCACCGTTTGTAGGTCAGTCGGCGTTTGCCCACAAAGGCGGCATTCACGTTTCGGCTGTGGAGCGCAATCCCCTGACCTACGAGCACGTGCCGCCCGAAGCGATCGGCAACCAGCGGCGTATTGTGATTTCCGAGCAGGCCGGCATCAGCAATATCGTCGCCAAGGCGCGCTCGTTCGGCATCCAGCTCGATAAAAAAGATCCGGCTTGTCGAGAGATCTTGCAAACGCTCAAAGACCTAGAGCATCGCGGCTATCAGTTTGAAGTGGCCGATGCAAGTTTCGAACTGTTGGTCCGAGCAGCCCTCGAACGCCGGCCGGAGCGCTTTCAATTGATGGGTTTTCAGGTGCACTGCGATATGTTGCGCGATGAAAAAACGCTGCTGAGCGACGCGATCGCCACGATTAAAGTCGCGGTTGACGGCGAGCACATCCTCGAATCGGCAGAAGGCAACGGTCCGGTGTCGGCATTGGATGAAGCGTTGCGGAAGGCATTGGTGAAGTTTTACCCGGAAATCGCATCGTTCCACCTCACCGATTACAAAGTCCGCATCCTCGACAGCACGGTTGGCACGGAAGCAGTGACGCGCGTGCTGGTCGAATCGAGCGACGGGGCACGGCGCTGGACGACGATTGGCGTCTCGCCGAACATTCTGTCTGCATCCTATCAAGCCGTGGTGGACGGCATCGAGTACGGGCTGCTGCTCCAGTCCTCAGCTCGATCGGCTGCATCGGTTGGATAGTTCTCGTCCACCAGAGCTCACTGACTCGAACCGCGACCGACTGAAAAATGGTTCGAGCTGCGATCGGCTTTGTCATAAACTCTTCGGATGTCTTCGAGCAGTGCGCAGCTGTCTTCTCTGCCACAAAAGTAGCCAGAATTGCCAAAGCAGTCGCGAATCCCAAGCGTCCCCTCAACAACTTTCGCAAAAACAATCGTTTGGTTATGCAGTTCCCCTGCCAAGCGATAGAGTTTTTCATCGCGCGCGGAAGTGCTATTTATCTTGAGGGAATGGCGTCACAGTTCTTCATAATGGGGACAAGCATTGCAATACCCCCCTTGATCCAAGCAGAAACCCTCAACTTGTTGGAGTGGCCGCGACTGTGTCAGCAGCTGGCTACTTTTGCCGCAACGAAGCTTGGTGCGATCGCCGCCCACCGCCTGCAGCCGCCCGACTCTCTGGCTGTCAGCTCGACATTGCTGGCTCAAACGCGCGAGGTCGTGGGTCTCGAAATTGGCTTGGTCGGTGCTTGGACGTTTGACGGGATCGAAGACATTGGCGATGCTCTCGAGCGCAGCGATCGCGGCGGCATGCTAAGCGGCAAGGAACTGCTGGCGATCGCGACGACGCTAGCCGGAGTCAGGCGGTTGCGGCGTGCGATTGACGAGCGTGAAGAAGAAGTGCCGACCTTGGCAGCATTGGTCGCCAGCGCGCGGACCTATCCCGAACTCGAACAGGACATCCACCACTGTATCGACGAGCAGGGCAACGTCACCGATCGCGCCAGTTCCAAACTTGCCGACCTCCGCCATCAGATCAAGCAAACTCGCGATCGCATCTACCAAACCCTGCAGCGTTTGTTGCAGCGCTACGGCAACGCCGTTCAGCAGCCGACGATTACCCAGCGCGAGGGGCGCTTTGTTATCCCGGTTAAAGCCCCACAGAAAGACGCGATCCCCGGTATCGTCCACGATGCCTCCAGTTCCGGCGCAACGCTGTACGTAGAACCCCAGGCTATCGTCGACTCCGGCAACCGCCTGCGCCAGCTGCAACGCCGCGAACTCGTCGAAGTTGAAGCCGTCTTGCGCGCCCTCAGTGAAAAAGTCGCCGCAGTCCGTGAAGATTTGGAAGCACTACTGGCGATCGCCACGGCGCTCGATCTAGCAACCGCCCGCGCGCGTTACAGCTTGTGGTTGGAGGCTAACGAACCCCACTTCATCGACTGCAGCGCTGGCGAAACAACCACCCTGCGGGGTCTGCGCCATCCGCTTTTGGTCTGGCAACAGCGCCACGAGCAAGGGCATCCTGTCGTTCCGACCGACGTACAAGTGCGATCGCCGATCCGCGTCGTAGCAATTACCGGACCGAATACGGGCGGAAAAACCGTGACGCTGAAAACCATTGGGCTTGCCGCATTGATGGCTAAAGTCGGATTATTCGTCCCTGCCCGCGAACCCGTCGAGTTGCCGTGGTTCGATCGCATTTTGGCTGACATCGGCGACGAGCAATCCATCGAGCAAAGTTTGTCCACGTTCTCCGGGCACGTGCGCCGCATCGCCCGCATCCTGGACGAGTTGCACGAGCGCGACCCCGATCGACCGGCATTAGTGCTGCTCGACGAAGTGGGTGCGGGGACCGATCCGGCTGAAGGCAGCGCACTGGCGATCGCGTTGCTGCAATACCTCGCAGCTCGCGTACAACTAACGATCGCCACGACGCACTACGGCGAACTCAAGGCGCTGAAGTATCAAGACGAACGCTTCGAGAATGCCTCGGTGGAGTTCGACGAGGCAACGCTCTCGCCCACCTACCGTTTACTGTGGGGAATTCCCGGACGCTCCAATGCGCTGACCATCGCTCAGCGACTCGGGCTCGACGCCGCGATCGTCGAGCGCGCGCGCAACCAGCTCGGCGGGTTGTCCCAAGACGTGAACAAAACAATCGCTGGATTGGAAGCTCAACGCCGGCAACAAGAAGACAAAGCTCGCGAAGCCGGAGACTTATTGCGCCAAGCCGAGCGATTTTATCGAGAAGTTAGCGATCGCGCTGCTGCCCTGCAAGCTCGCGAGGACGACCTCAAGCGCCGTCAAGAACAAACCGTCGGGGAAGCGATCGCCGAAGCCAAAGGTGAAATTGCCCGCGTCATTCGCCAACTTCAACAAGGTCCGCAAACCGCTCAAAACGCTCAAAAGGCTTCCGAAGCCGTTGCTGGCGTCAGCGAGCGCTACCGACCGGAGCGGACCAAACCCGTCCGCAAACCGAGCTACAAACCCCAAATTGGCGAGCGCGTGCGCGTCCCGCGCCTGAACCAAACTGCCGAAGTGCTCTCCCAACCCGACGCCGATGGCGAATTGACCGTGCGCTTCGGGTTAATGAAAATGACCGTGCCGCTCTCGGACATAGAATCCCTTGACGGGAAGAAAGCTGAAATGCCCGCGAAAGCAACGAAGTTTGCCGCTCCAGTCGAAAGCCCGACGGCGGCAAAACCCCTGCCCACCGTTCGCACCGAGCGCAACACTCTGGACGTCCGAGGCAGCCGCGTTGCCGATGCCGAACTCGCGATCGACCGCGCCCTCGCCGACCAAGTGACGCGATCGGGCGCGCTCTGGATAATCCATGGCAAAGGAACGGGTCGCTTGCGCCAAGGCATCCAAGCATATTTGCAGCACCACGGACTTGTGAAGTCGTACGAACTGGCAGCGCAGCAAGACGGCGGTGCAGGGGTTACGGTTGCATACTTGCAATAAATCCAACGCTTGAGCAAGTTGCAGGTGTTGAAAGCTAGCACTTGGGAGCAAAATTGTATGAAATTTTGCGCGACTGCTGCCTGTTTTACGCCTAGCAACTAAACGTTTCAAACCCTTGCCAGCGTTTCGGGTTGCAGCGAGATCGCAATCCGCTTTGCCCCCGCATCGATCGCGTTTTCGGTCAACTCGCGCTCTGCCGCCGCTTGCGAAGCGTTGACTTCCCCAGCAGCAATGCAATCGAACTCATCGCGCAGAAGCGGTCGGTAGGGAGGAGGAGATGTCGTCAAGGTGGTGAAGGTAAAGGGTGATGCTCTGTTGCGACGGGTGGCGCGCTCAACGGACCGGCGTCTATGTTTATCGTTCGCGATCGCGTCAAAATCACGCATGCAAGGGGTTGTACGGTGCTTAACAAGATGCTTCACGTATTGTTAAACTTCTTGTCAGTCGCGCTAGGAGCGCTTAAGGCGGGTGATAGCATCGCGATTACACGCAATTGCGAACACCCGACTTTCGAGAAACCGATATGAGCGAAGAGCTGACGGGACAACTCCCTAAATTCGGCGGCAGCACGGGCGGCTTGCTTACGGCTGCAGAAACGGAAGAAAAGTACGTTATCACCTGGACCAGCAGTAAAGAGCAGGTCTTCGAGATGCCTACGGGCGGCGCGGCGATTATGAACCAGGGCGAGAACATTTGTTACTTCGCCCGCAAAGAGCAGTGCCTTGCACTCGGGACCCAGCTGCGCACCAAGTTCAAGCCGAAGATCGAAAGCTACAAAATCTGGCGCGTCTATGCCAACGGCGAAACTGAATATCTGCATCCCAAAGATGGCGTTTTCCCCGAAACCGTCAACGAAGGACGACCCTTCGCAGGCAAGAACGACCGCCGCATCGGTGCTAACCCCGAGCCGGCAGCGCTGAAGTTCTCGGGCAAGGCTTCCTACGAAGTCTAGACCCTTGCACGGCAGCACGTCATTCGGTTCGTGCCACCAAAAACGTTCGAAGATTCCCAACGATTTCCGTACGATGGGGAGAGCGAATGGCCGCAGTTACGCGGTTGTCGCCTCCCCATCGTCATATCGACCGATGCCGATTGCCTGTGCGCGATCGCGTTTTGGTTGCCTTACCGCACGTCCGAACTATGAGCGCCGTCTTTCCTGACTTCGACCGCTTCTGCGACCTCGCCCGCGACGGCAATTTCGTTCCGGTGTACCGCGAGCTTGTCGCCGACCTGGAAACACCAGTTTCGGCGTGGTATAAAGTCTGCGCCGGTCAGCCTTACAGCTTTTTACTCGAATCGGTTGAAGGCGGCGAACAGGTCGGGCGCTACAGTTTCCTCGGTTGCGATCCGGCCTGGGTGTTGCAAACCGATGGCGATCGGACCACGCGTACCTACCGCAACGGCAGCCAAGAAACCTTCACGGGCAACCCCTTCGACATCCTCGCTGGCTGCCTGGAGACGATTGCGCCGGTCCATTTACCGGAGCTACCGTCGGGGATTGGCGGGCTGTTTGGTTTTTGGGGTTACGAGCTGATCCGCTGGATCGAACCGCGCGTGCCGGTCTATTCAGCGCAGCCAGAGGACTTGCCCGACGGCATCTGGATGCAGGCGGACAACTTACTGGTGTTCGACCAAGTCAAGCGCAAAATCTGGGCGATCGCTTACGCGGATCTGCGCGATACGGATTTACAAACGGCTTACAACCGCGCGGCCGCGCGCGCTAGTTTGCTGGCTCGGAAACTCCAGTCGCCGCTGCCCGAAGACGCGATCGCCTTGAGTTGGTCCGAGACGGATGCGCGCGATGGAGAGACCCTCGTCTATGACAGCAATACGCCGCGATCGCAGTTCTGCGCCAATGTTGAAACGGCCAAAGCTTATATCCGCGCGGGGGACATCTTCCAAGTTGTGTTGTCGCAACGTCTGTCAGCACACTACGCGGGCAAGCCCTTCGAGCTGTATCGCGCCTTACGCGTCATCAACCCGTCGCCTTACATGGGCTTCTATCAATTTGGCGACTGGCAGCTCGTCGGCTCGTCGCCAGAAGTGATGGTGAAAGCCGAGCACGATGCAGCGGGCAATCGCGTTGCTACCCTACGCCCGATCGCTGGTACCCGGCCGCGCGGCCGCACTCCGGCCGAAGATGCCGACTTCGCTACGGAATTGTTGTCGGATCCAAAGGAAGTAGCCGAACACGTGATGCTCGTGGACTTAGGACGCAACGACCTCGGCCGGGTCTGCAAACTCGGAAGCGTGCGCGTGAACGAGCGCATGACCATCGAGCGCTACTCTCATGTGATGCATATCGTCAGCAACGTCATCGGCGACCTCGACCCGAATCACACGACATGGGACTTGCTGCAAGCGACGTTCCCGGCCGGTACGGTCAGCGGCGCGCCCAAGATTCGTGCGATGGAGATTATCCACGAACTCGAGCCCGAGCGTCGCGGTCCTTATTCCGGTGCCTACGGCTACTACGACTTCACCGGTCAGCTCAACAGCGCGATCGCTATCCGCACCGCGATCGTCCGCCCTGAAGGCAGAGCCCACCGCGTCTACGTCCAAGCTGGAGCGGGCTTGGTAGCGGATTCCGTCCCCGAACGCGAGTACGAGGAAACCCTCAACAAGGCACGCGGCTTGCTCGAAGCTATGCGCCGACTGCAGCGCGGATAACTAGTGGTGGGGGAGGCGATCGCTTATTCTTTGAGCAAGCCGGCTAGGCTACTGCATACTCCGACTTTTTGCCCTAGCAGGCTCTCGCACCGCTTAGTCCTCTTAGCCTTCAGCCGGAGTAGGTCGAAAAAATTGGGTTAGACGCTGTTTGTCACGGGTCCAGCCAGGTAAGAGTACCCTGAGTAATCCCGATCCCCCTTAAAGTCATTTTCCTTCTCGCGAGACATGTGAACGGTTTCCCGCAACCGACTTTTCTACAAGCCTCTTACCTCAACTTCGCGTGTTAAAAATGGGTTAGCTATTTTCGATCTGGAGAAAGACTAATGATCAAAAATACGCTTTTTTCCGCAGCGCTAGTTATGTCCTCTTTGGCTTGTGAAGACATGAGTACTTTTACTGATACTGTCACCGACACTGTGAGTAACTTGCAGGCTGATTTCGTGCAGGTGCTTGGCAGCGTCGATGTGAAAATTACCCAGGGCGATCGGACTGCGCTAGTGGTGCGTGGCAACCGCAATGACCTGGAGCGCCAGCCTTACTTTCTGGACGGTCGCACACTCGTGCTGGGCGCTAATGGGCCTCGCGACAACTACAACTACGGTGAGTTGCATTACGAGCTCACCTTGCCGGAGCTGAATAGGGTATCCCTAAACGGCAGCGGCAATGTTCATATCAACCCAGTTGAGTTGGACGAAATTGAGCTGAACGTGAATGGCTCAGGTGACATCCGCGCGTCTTCGATCGCTGCCGAAGAGATCGAGCTAAAAATCCAGGGTTCTGGCGCACTCGAGGTAACCGAAGCTAGGGTTCAGAACGTTAGTCTGTTGGTTGCCGGCTCGGGCAATATAAACCTGGGCGAGGTGGAACTGGATGTTGTCAAGTCCGCGATCGCAGGCTCCGGTGATATTTCAGTGAAATCTTCATTGGCACTGGCCTCAACTGTAAAGATGAGCATTCATGGTCAAGGGGGGATTGACATGACCCCGGTAGAGTTCGATAACGCCAAGATTGACATCCTCGGTTCCGGTAATGCCCAGGTCGGTGAAGTCAAGTCCATGGAAGTGAAGATCGTCGGCAGTGGCGATGTTCACTACAGTGGCACTCCAGAAATCAATAGCAATGTACTGGGCTCCGGCAATCTTCACCGAAGAAACCGATCCAGAGACATCCCTTGATATCCGAATGAATTGATAAATTACCATCTACCGCGAGCTCGTCGACCTGGAATCCGAGCTGATACTCGAGTCGTTGAAACTTCTTCTTCAGCGCGGTAATATTCCGCTGCTCGTTAGTGAGGTAGGATTTGGGGTCCCTCGCTGTCTTGGTTAGGGAAGCGATGCCACCTTGGACGAACTTGCGACGCCACCGTTGAGTTTTGTTGTGGGAGAACTTTTCGCTCTGGAGCAAAGTCCTGAGTTCACCGTGTTGGCAAGCATTGGCTTCCTGCACGATCGGAGAGCTCGTACTCGGCAATAAAGGAGCCATGACTCCGCTTTTCGAGGGATTAATCGAGCTTGATTTGATTATCGGCCAAAGGGTCAGCGACTAGTTTTGTGGGAGGGTTTTCTCCTTGAGTAAACCTTCCCAAAATCTTTGTTGTTTGCACCAGCTTTTGTCCGGTACCAGGTTGACACAGAGGGGATGTCAGATAATGTGCAACACAAGCCCGGACAGTCTTTGGGTTAGAGAAATCCGAATTTCCTTAACCGCAGAACCATATACTTCATCTATCCCAGGCATCATGGAAATTTCTGCAAGGTGTTGAAGAGTTAACGTTCATAGCAACTTTCACACTACTTCAAAGCACCTTCTATTTTTACGATCTCCAATCTATTAAGACTCACCATATTCGAAAATTTTAGCAGACGATCGCCATCTATCCAACCAATGCTTAGGTAATAGTGCCCTGAAGGTATACTGTCGGGAATATCGAGATGTTGGATATCTTGTATAGTCGTTCCAGGCATAACTCTTTCCGGGGATAAGTAACCGCCGACTAACGGCGAATCCATGCGGTATACTACTTCCCCAGAGCGGTCTCGGAGTTCCAGGCGAATAAGAGCATTTGCTGGAAGCGGCGAAGCAAAGCGCCAGTAGAGTGTGACCGGAATTCGATTGTTGCTTTTGTCAACCTCGAAGAGGCTGGGACCGTAGCCGATTAATTCTACTTGCGTTCCCAAAGAAACGGCGGGTCGGACAGCCAGAGATTCCAGTCGGTCGGATGTGGGAACCGGCCCTGGATAGACAAGCGCATAGTTGATGCCATCAAACCGAACCGTATAAACAGGTTTTTGACTACTAATGTACGCGAGCAAGTCTGGGTCGGGAAGCTGTCGTTGTAGTTGATTTTGATAAAGAACAATATAATTAACGTTTAGCCAAAACGCATCTTCTAAGTAGAACCTATTGATTTCAGAGGTACGTCCGCGGAAATAGGTCGCCAGAGCATCTCGATACCAACTCGCGACAAGGATCTCCTTTGAATCGGGCTGATTGTTTAACCACCCAGCAACCTTCTCCAAACCTTCTCCCTGACCGATCGTCAAGATATTTTGAGCGGTTCGGGCACCGCCGAATACAGGGTTGAAAAAGGTGATATTGTAAGGAGATAAATAGGTAGTGAATGCAAGTTGGACTGCCAAAATTGTACCCAGGATCGCCGACTGGAATGTTTGCCCAATACTTTGCACCAAAATAGACCAACCCGTACCAGCTAGCAAAGCGAGTTCTGGGGTGACGAAATGAATATAGCGATCGATCTTACTGTCTGGTATGCTCATCAACACCAACACCCAAAACGGCACGAGAGCAATCGCATATACCTCCACAAAATTTGGAACTTTCTTGCGCAGAGGTACGAATATCAGACAAATTAAACAGATTAATATACCTATTTGTAAAACGGGAGAAAGGCGATAAATTAGAACCAATGGGTAGAAGAGAGGGTTGGGGGCATCAGTTGTGTGTCCGAAAAAAAATAGAGAGCCGCGATCGGCTTCATCTAGCAAGTCGGTTAAGAGGTTTTTTATGACCGATAGAGGGCGAACCCAAGTCGCCGGCCAGATTGCAATGACCGTTACTAGCCCGGTTGCTCCCCAAAAACTGAGCTCGCGGCATCTTTGTTGCCATCCAATTGTTGGAAATCTCGGTTCTAATTTGCCTTGCTCGATAAGAATCAACCAATGGATAACCGCTGGTAATGCAAATAAAGCCGTAATCTTTGTAGCTACGGCAAGCCCAGCGAAAGTGCCGGAGATGAGGAGAGCTCGCCGAGTGCGATCGCCGCGCAGATAAAGCAAGAGCATCAACAGTGCGAGGATACTGAAGCTGGCTTGTAAGGCATCCGTGCTGATATATCGTTGATATGCGACGAAAAATGGTTCGGTAACTAGTAAGCCGGTCCCAATCAAGGCTGGAAGGGGTCCGATAAGTTGTCGTGCTAGCACGTGCATGCCAACTAAGCATGTTGAAGTAACGAATGCTTGGAGTAGGCGCGGTGCAATATAGATACCGATCTCCGGTTCGTCGATGTTCAGACAAGAGCTAATGTGGGCTAATAACTCTGGATGGTGCCAATCCGCAAAAAATCTTTCTAGCCAACAACTACCGAGTAAACTAATGCCAATACTCCAACTATTTGTCACACCTGGATGGTGAGAAATGTATGTCTTTGCAAACTCCAAATTGATGATGCTGTTGAGGAAGAATGCTCCTCTTTCGATCCACTTTACCTCGTCGATATTGAGCGGGATCTCAATTTCATTAAGGCGTAATCCAAGCGAGATCGAAAAAATTGCAGTAGACAAGAGTAATGATTTAAACTTCATGTGCCAGTAGCAGGTGAAAATTCTTCATTGTAACGACTACGATCTGTAAATCTGATTTGAGAACCTTATTTGAAAGCTCTAGTAACGTTTATATTCTTACGTCAGCATCGCCCATCTTTTTGAAGTTGGCGCTATTTGATTTTTGACAAGTCACTTAGAAACTCGAATATTTAAGCTTCCGCAAGTACGCTCTGTGACGACTTTTTTTGATATTTCCTAGCCAACAAGTAATACCTCCTGACTGGGAAGCACCTTTAAGATGTTCCATAACATTCCTTCCCCCTACGGAAGACTATTGAACCTCTTTTGCTTGGTAGCAATACCCAACAGCAGTACCTAGACATCTAGGCACCGTTTCTTCTTCGAGGTTTCGTTCAGCAGTAGGACTCCGGCTTGACTATGTCTGGGACTCAGCGCGGTTCCCTCGGCAATGCCTCCCGTGCCAAGCTTCACTATGAAAAGGGCAACGTGCAAGGGCAATGCGATCGCCTCGACTCACGACAATCGGTTACCTGGAGATAGATTCGGTATACTGACGAGTTGAACTGCAGCCGAGCGCGCCATGCAACCAACCGACCCCGATCGCTTTAGCGATCGCGCCTGGGAAGCGATTGTTGATTCGCAGGAGATCGCCCGTCGCTACCACCATCAAAACCTCGAAGTCGAACACGTTGCGCTATCGCTGCTCGCTCGGGAAGGCTCGGTATGTCGCGTGCTCGAGGCACGCAATGCGGATGTGGCGGAGCTGAAGCGGCAACTCGAAACCTTTGCCAATCGACAGCCGCCGTCGGCGCGTACCGAACAACTTTACCTCGGGCGCGGTTTGGATGCCTTGCTCGATCGCGCCGAAGCTTCACGCGAGAGCTGGCAAGACGAAACGATTTCGGTGGAACACCTTTTCTTGGGGTTCGCCGAGGACGAACGCATCGGCCGGCGCTTGCTGCGCGGGTTCCGCCTCGACCCGCAGGACATCGAGGCAACGATCAAGGCTTTTCGCAATGCTCGCGAGGAAGTCCGCCAACAGGAAGAGGCTGCTGCCGGTAGCGGCGAGCGCGCAGCTGGGCGCTCGAGCAAGCGCGGCGCACCACCGGAAGCGGACCCGCTCGAACGCTTCGGGCGCGATCTGACCGCTGCGGCCCGCGAAGGCAAACTCGACCCGGTCATCGGTCGCGACGTGGAGATTCGGCGCACGATTCAGGTGCTGTCGCGGCGCTCGAAGAACAATCCCGTTCTCATTGGCGAGCCGGGTGTAGGCAAAACGGCGATCGCAGAGGGGTTGGCGCAGCGGATCGTGAACGGGGACGTACCGGAGTCGTTGAAGGACCGCCGTCTGATCGGCTTGGATATGGGCAGTCTGATCGCTGGGGCAAAGTATCGCGGCGAGTTTGAAGACCGTTTGCGCGGCGTGCTGCACGCCGTAACTCATTCGGACGGTCAAATCGTACTCTTTATCGACGAATTACAAACCGTGGTCGGCGCGGGCAATGCCCAAGGCACGATGGACGCCAGCAATATCCTCAAGCCGATGTTGGCACGCGGCGAACTTCGCTGCATCGGCGCGACCACGCTGGACGAATACCGCAAACATATTGAGAAAGATCCGGCTCTAGAACGCCGGTTTCAGCAGGTTTACATCAAGCAGCCGAGCGTGGAAGATGCGATTTCGATCCTACGCGGGCTCAAAGAACGCTATGAAGTTCACCACGGTGTCAAGATTACCGATTCGGCTCTTGTCGCCGCCGCCACGCTGTCCGATCGCTACATCACCGAGCGCTTCTTACCGGACAAAGCGATCGACCTCGTGGATGAGGCGGCGGCACAACTGAAGATGGAGATCACCTCCAAGCCCACCGAACTCGAGACAATCGACCGCCGCATCTTGCAACTACAGATGGAGATGCTGTCAATTAAGGGCGAAGCTGCCCGCACTGATGCGAGTTCGACCTTCTCGGCGCGGGAGCGATCGGAGCGTATCGAAGAAGAGATTGCCACATTGCAGGAACGGCAACAGGAACTTTCATCGCGCTGGCAGCACGAGAAGCAACTGATCGACGACATCAACGCCCTCAAAGAAGAGGAAGACCGCTTGCGCGTGCAGGTCGAACAAGCGGAGCGTGCTTACGACCTCGACACGGCTGCGGAGTTGAAGTACGGCCGCCTCGGCACGCTGCAGGAGGATCGCCAAGCCAAAGAGCAGCAACTACGGGACCTGCAAACCCAAGGTCGAGCGCTGCTGCGCGAAGAAGTAACAGAAGCCGACGTCGCCGACGTCGTCGCGAATTGGACGAACATTCCGGTCGCGCGCTTGATGGCCTCGGAGCGGCAGAAACTCCTCGAACTCGAAGGGCATTTGCACCAGCGCGTGATCGGTCAATCCGAAGCCGTTTCGGCAGTGTCCGCAGCGATCCGTCGCGCTCGCGCGGGGATGAAAGATCCCGGCCGTCCCATCGGCTCGTTTTTGTTCATGGGTCCGACTGGCGTCGGGAAAACCGAGCTGGCACGAGCGATCGCGCAATTTCTCTTTGACAGCGAAGAAGCGATGGTGCGCATCGATATGTCCGAGTACATGGAAAAGCACGCGGTATCGCGCTTGGTCGGTGCACCCCCGGGGTACGTCGGCTACGAAGAAGGCGGACAGCTTTCAGAGCAGGTTCGCCGCCGACCTTACTCGGTCGTGTTGCTCGATGAAGTAGAAAAAGCCCATCCGGACGTGTTCAATGTCCTTTTGCAGGTGCTCGATGACGGACGGATTACTGACTCCCAGGGTCGTACGATCGATTTCCGAAATACGATCGTGGTTATGACCAGCAACATCGGCGGGCGCGAAGTACTGAAAGTTGGCGATCGCGACGACAGTAACGGCAGCGAGAACGAGCTCGAAGATAGCGATCGCGACGCCGATCCAGATGCTAACTATGAAGAAATGCGCAAGCGAGTTTTGCAAGCACTTCGCAAGCATTTTCGCCCGGAATTTCTCAACCGCATCGACGATTTGATCATCTTCCACGCCCTACGCCGGGCTGAACTGCGCCGGATTGTGGATATTCAACTCCAGCGCATTCAAAAGTTGTTGAGCGATCAGAAGATCGCGATCGAACTCGGGGACGCGGCTAAGGATTTCATCGTCGCGGCCGGATACGATCCGATCTACGGCGCGCGACCGTTGAAGCGAGCAATTCAACGCGAATTAGAAAACCCGATTGCAACCAAGATCCTCGAAGGCGCGTTTGCCGAAGGCGACCGGATCGTTGTGGACTGTACCGACAGCCAACTTTTATTTGGCAAGCAAGATACCGCGATCGCGTCTACCGCAGGTGTTGCCCCGGAGGATGGTATCGTACCCCCTGAAGATGACGCGTCTCCTGAAGATGAAGAGCCAACTGACGCGGCAGCCGATGCCAGTGCAACGCGCGACCCACAAGCCGTCTGAGAAAAGCAATGCTGACACTACGCGCTCCTTAGGGCCGCGACCGGCAACGATCGCCGGACCGTCCGATCAATTTGGCTGCTCACACGTCTGCGATCGCACCAGAGTATGCAACGACAGTTGCGTTTCATGAAAGCCCCACTTCGCGTAGAACTCCACGAGTTCAGGTCGGCAGTCCAGTTGGATGCGCTCCACCGACTGTAGCTGCGGGCAGCTCACAATCGCTTCGACCAAACGGCGCCCGAGCCCTGAGCCGCGGCAAGACTTGGCAACGATGACATCGTAGACAGTCGCGCGGTAAACGTAGTCGGTCAGCACGCGTGCAAAGGCAACCAATCGCCCGGTCCGCGGCTCGCAAAACCCAAAAACTTCGTCTGAGTGGGCCAACATCCGGCAAATATCGTCCGGTTGTCGCCCCTGCGACCACCACTCGCGCTGATAAAGTTGGTACAACTCGTCAACTTGGGCGTCGCTCAACTGCGCGATCGCCGTAAAGTCTGCCGCCTGTCTCGACTCCCGAACAGCATCCTGAGAATCCATCGTGTCTGCTAGCACTCCACTAATCGGCATCATCATGGGCAGCGATTCGGACCTGCCCGTCATGCAAGCCGCGATCGCCATTTGCGAAGATTTCGACGTCCCTCATGAGATCGAAATTGTCTCTGCCCATCGTACGCCCGAGCGCATGGTCGATTATGCCAAAACCGCCACCGATCGGGGTTTGCGCGTCATCATCGCTGGCGCGGGGGGGGCAGCGCATCTGCCGGGTATGGTCGCCGCTCTGACGCCGCTGCCGGTTATCGGCGTACCCGTTCCCAGCCGCCATCTACAAGGCGTCGATTCCTTATATTCCATCGTGCAAATGCCCGCCGGCATTCCCGTTGCCACCGTTGCAATCGGTAACGCGAAAAATGCCGGATTGCTAGCCGTGCAGATTTTGGCTGCCGGCGATCGGGACCTCCTCGATCGCGTTCGGACCTACCGCCAGCAGCTTGCCGATACAGTCCTTGCCAAACAAGACCGCCTCGACGAACTCGGCTACCGAGAATACCTCGACCGACGCGATCGCTCTTAGGCCGCTGTCGTAGTCGGGCGGCGGCGCTCGCCGATAATGTTTTCCAGTTCGTCTAATGCACTCTGCGTTTCCTGCGATCGCTTGACGAGCGATTTCGCAACCGACTCGCTTTCGCGGGCAACGTTCATCAGCTCCAAGATTTGGAAGCGGAAACGGCTGGCGATCTGGTTGACCTGGTTGCTGGCTTCGAATGTCTGACTGCCGAGGCTGCCGATCTCGCGAGTGATGTGATTAAAGCCGGACAGGTGGCTGCTACTACCGTCGGGCTGCGAACGATTGACAATCAGAGCCGCCTGCATTGACAGGTGGCGCACTTGCTGACTGACCCGCTCGATAAGCTGGGTCGCTCCATTCACCGTCTCCAATTCGCCGCTCAGGGCACGACCGATTTCGAGGATGCGGTTCGTACTGCGACAGATGGCATCGACGCTCCGCATCATCTCGGCAAACGTCTGCTTGCCCTCTGAAGAAAGATGTTCGCCCACGCGTACGAAGCGCTCGTTGAGGTCGGTAATTTGATGAGTTTGCCGCGAAAGCTTGGCTCCTTGCAGCTCCAACATCTGGTTGCGGCGCTGTACCTCGAGCTGCTCGGTCTGCAGCTTGAGAGTGTACTCCTTCACTTTCGCTTGCTCTTGTTTGAGCCCATCAGCGTATTTGCGCGCCTCTTCTTTCTGGCGGTTGAGAGTCGTGTTGATCTGAGCGAAAATTTGCGACTGCGCGACCAACAACAAATGCATTTCCAATAAGCGCAGCGATCCATCCGGGTAGGTTACCGCAAGTGGCTCGTACAAAAGCTCAGGCGGTCGGGCGAGTGCCTGGCGAACGGCGCGATCGACGGCTGTGGTACTCGGCAATCGCAACCGATCTGCTTCCAAAACCTCCAGCAGTACCCGAATCGGACGGCGCAGATACAGCTCCAAGCTGTAAAGTTGGCTCATTTGCTCCAGGAACATACGCCGAGACACGACACCAACGACGCTGCCGTCGCAATCCACGACGATAACTCCGGGTAGATCGGGACGCTCGTGAAACTGCGTTGAAACCACCTCACCAAACACGTCTGCGGCAACCTGGCAGTCGTGTGATGGCAGATCGGCTATCGTCGAATTCGGATCGACATTCAGGCTAGATCGCTGATTCCGAGCAAACACTGTTGATATGCCAGAACGTTAAACAGCATCAAGCATAGTGCACGTGTATATACTTGGGGAAGCGCTTTGTGGTTAAGGTAAGGTTAATTCGAGCTCAAGGAGTCTGTAAGCATTGCAATATTCTGCAAGCATTGCAATGTGAATAGTATGAATTTTTGTTGGGCAACCCCGTAGCTCGTTTCAAGTCTGCTAGTGCTGTCGGACAGTATTCGCTTTTACCACGAACGAATTCCTGAGAATTTCTCTACAAGAACTCCTAACAAAGTCCGCTCAGCCTGCAAGAGTGATATCACGCAATTTTAATCGCAAAACATTACTATGGATGCTTGCGTGAAATATCTGCTCCTTGGACAGTGAGGGATTACTACACGCATTCATAAGGGCAGAAATTTACCCAGCGTTAACGCAGCGGTAACCTTTTCTTTGTTTGACAATACGAGTGACGGGGGTAAAATCCTGACACATTCCCCGTATATCGTACCTGTCAGCCTGCATGAAAGGCGGGCATGAACTGGCAACTAGGATTTACTCCTTTTGCAGTGTTGAGGTGGTTACAAGCGGGCGCGGAGAGCGGTCTCACCTAGAGGTAGGGTTTCCCTCCATCGCAGTGAGTCACCACGGATATGGGGAGACGGTTTTGCGGAGGCAACGGCAGGCGTAGGACGGTATGGAAGGCAAACTTGACGATGGAGTCGATGCAGCGCTATTAAGCGAGTCGCATTGGGAGCGAAGCCTCGGAGCGAGTTTACTGCAGGAACAGTGGCTGCGGCTCTTGTTGACTGTGCTCGCTTCGGTACCGATACTGATCGCTCTGTCGATCGTCATCACGCTGCTGTTCGAGTCGGTCTCATTTTTCGCGGACATACCGCTGTGGCACTTTTTGGTTGACACCGATTGGACGCCGCAGATGCAGGCTGGCAACGCCCAATACGGCATTATCGTATTAGTCACTGCTACGTTGATGGTGACGGTCATTGCTATGTTCGTAGCGATTCCCGTCGGCTTAATGGGGGCCATTTATCTGGCAGAGTATGCTGGAGCGAATGTGCGGCGATTTCTAAAACCAGCATTGGAATCGTTGAGCGGCGTACCCACGGTGATCTTCGGTTACTTCGCCTTGCTGTTCCTCACACCCTTATTTCGAAATACCATCTTTCCAGGTATTTCGGGATTCAATGCTTTAAGTGCGGGGATCGCAATCGGCATTTTGGTAGCCCCGACGATCTCGTCTTTAAGCGAAGAGGCATTGCGTAGGATTCCGAACGAGCTGCGTGCAGGTGCCCTAGCATTGGGCATGACCAAGAGCGAGTCGATCGTGCGCGTGCTGCTGCCGGGAGCGCTTCCAGGGGTGATGGCAGCGATCGCGCTGGCGTTGTCCTTGGCGTTAGGGGATACGATGATTGCGGCGATCGCAGCGGGTCAGCGTCCGGTGCTGACGCTCAATCCGTTTGTTCCAATCGAGACGATGACAGCATTTATTGTCTCGGTTAGCCTGGGCACGGTCGAGTTTGGCTCGATTGTCTTCAAGGCAATTTTTACGGTTGGGATGGTGTTGTTTGTAATAACCTTGGCGCTCAATCTGCTGAGCAGCTGGTTGACGCGCCGCGGTGAGGAGCGAGCAACTAGAATGCTGTTGCCGGCTCGGGAGCTGAAGAAGAGCAGTGACGTGGGGGCGGCGCAGCCGGGTCAATTGCTGACGGAACCACCGATGGCGGTGTCGAACCTTCCAAAGCTACAGTTTCCCGAACCAGCATCGCGGCGATTCTGGTTCGAGCGAGGGTTTCGCATGCTGGCGACGTTCGCGGCGTTCACCGGTATCGTAGTCCTGATGGTGCTATTTTTGGACTTGGTTGTGGCAGGATTTCCGCGCCTGAGTTGGGACTTCTTGACAAGTTTCTCGTCTCGGCGGCCGCTGGAATCGGGGATATACGCACCGCTGGTAGGCTCGCTGTGGATGCTGGCCATTGTCTTGGTATTAGTCGTACCAATTGGGGTCGGGACCGCAATTTATCTGGAAGAGTATTATCCAGATAACTTGATTAACCGCGCCATTTCCACCAGCATTGCTAACTTGGCAGCAGTACCGTCAATTATTTACGGTTTGCTGGGGTTGGAACTATTCGTGCGCGTGTTGCGCCCAATCACCGGCGGCTACAGCATTCTTTCCGCAGGGCTTACACTTTCTGTTATCGTGCTGCCGGTGACCATCATTGCCAGCCGCTCGGCACTGGCAGCCGTTCCCAAAAGCTTGCGGCGCGGGGGCTACGCGCTCGGGATGACGAAGGAACAAGTGTTACGCACGATCGCCGTGCCGACGGCACTGCCGGGCATTCTCACTGGGGTGATTCAATCGGTATCCCGAGCGTTGGGCGAGACGGCTGCGTTGGTAGCAGTTGGAGCCCTGGCGTCGATACGCTTTTTGCCATCGCTTTCTCTGGACGGGTTGCGCAGCCAATACACGGTATTGCCGGTACAGATTTTCTACTGGCTTCAGGAGTCCGATGAAGCCGTTCAGGCAAATGCGGCGGCGGCGACGATCGTGCTGGTGTCAATTGTGCTTGTCTTGAATGTAGGAGGCGTTCTGTTGCGCGATTATTCCTCCCGCCGCTTTACCTAATGACTCGTTTGCTCCCGCGTCGATCGCGTCCATCGCTGCTGGGCGATCTCGCCAACGCACTCGCAAATCCACCCACACGCAACAGGTCAGATCGTGCAATCTCCATCGACGTTCGCAGGTTCGAGCAGCTCCGGCAAAATCATTCTTAAAGCCGAAAATCTTTCAGTCTACTACGGTGGCACGCCGGCTTTACGGAATGTCACCCTACCGCTTTTACGCAACCACATCACGGGTTTGATCGGACCCTCTGGCTGCGGCAAGAGCACGTTACTGCGCTGCTTCAATCGCCTCAACGACCTAATTAAAGGCGCGCAAGTCAAAGGGCGCGTGTTCCTGGACGGACGGGATCTCTACGACGTGGGCGTGCATCCGGTAGAAATCCGGCGGCGCGTGGGCATGGTGTTCCAGCGACCGAATCCATTTCCGAAGTCAATTTATAACAATATTGCCGTCGGGTTACGCGTGAATGGTTTTCGCGGCGACATCGACGGGCTCGTGGAACAATCGCTGCGACAGGTAGGACTGTGGAATGAGGTTAAGGACAACCTGCGCAAAAACGCACTGTCGCTGTCGGGGGGTCAGCAGCAGCGGTTGTGTATCGCCCGTGCGATCGCCTTGCAGCCGGAGGTGATTTTGATGGACGAACCGTGTTCGGCTCTGGACCCAATTTCCACCGCGCGCATCGAAGAGCTTTTGCGGGAGCTGAAGCAAAAATACACGATCGCGATCGTTACCCACAACCTCAAGCAAGCATCGTTGGTGTCGGATCGAGTGGCCTTCTTTGACGCGGTTATTGGCGAAGGTGGAAACCGCGTCGGCCGCCTAGTGGAATACGATCGCACAGAAGTGATTTTTCAGCGACCGAATAACCCGGCAACGCGAGATTATGTAACGGGTCGCCGCCTGCAAGCCCTCTAGGCGAGGAAGGCTTAGGTCCAATCCTTATCCAAATTCCGGGAACTCTTGTTAGGACTAGCGCAATCGAATCGATGCGCGCTGGAATTGATGAGTAGTCCGTGCACAAGTTGCATTCGGGCACTGGCTTTTGGAGCGGACGGTTTGCTGCATGAGGTCCGATGAAAGGAACTGGCTGTCGACCCGCCATCTACCCCAGTCCGAATCTCGGACGTTACGACACGACGGACGACTTGCCAAGGTAAAGCGCTTGTACCCACTCCCATTCGCGGGCGAGTCCATCGGCTAGGGACACCTGGGGTTGATAGCCTAGCAGTTGCTTAGCTTTGGTGACGTCAGCACTAGTATGGCGGGCGTCCCCCATCGCACGGTCCTGGTAAGTGCGGCGTATCGAGTGCTCGACGATCGCTTCCATCGTGTCGAGGACGTCGTTAAGGACGACACGGGACCCGCCACCAATATTGAACACTTGTCCGATCGCCTCGGGCACTGCGGCAGCGGCAAGATTAGCCGCGATCGCATCGCTCACGAAGGTGAAGTCGCGGGTTTGCTGACCGTCCCCGTAAATCGGGATAGCCTCTTCGGCGATCGCGGCCTTGAAGAACTTGTGGAAAGCCATATCCGGGCGCTGGCGTGGACCGTAGACCGTGAAGTAGCGCAAGGCAGTGACGGGCACGTCGAAGTTGCGTTGGTAGAGCCAGCACATGCGCTCGGCAGCCAGCTTGGTGATGCCGTAGGGGGAGACGGGCTGCGGGCAGATTGTTTCGGGGGTCGGCATGGTCTCGGCATTACCGTACACCGATGACGTCGATGCGTAAACCAAGCGCTGCAGTGATGAAGTCTTGGCTGCCTCAAGGATGACCTGGGTGGCATTAATATTGCGTTCGGTGTAGTCGCGGAAGCCTTGTCCCCAACTAGCGCGAACTCCAGCTTGGGCGGCCTGATGGAAAACCACCGAAACGCCAGTGAGGAGTGCCGGCCAGTCGAGGTGCTGGATATCGCCCTCGATCGACTCAAAATTAGGGTTGTCGGCAAACGCGGCAACGTTTCTGCGTTTGAGTGCCGGATCGTAGTAGTTGTTAAATTGATCGATGCCGATGACGCGATCTCCACGCGCAAGCAGCGCCTCGACAAGGTGCGATCCAATAAAGCCTGCGGCTCCAGTGACGATGTGCGTTGCCATGAATTCCTCAAGCGCGATTCGGCTCTCGTTAGTTTACCCCAGACAGGATCGCGACTCTTGCTGCTCTCAGGCGGCGCATGGAGAGCAGCTACTATCCGCACTGAAGGCTGCAAGCCCCACTGTACCAAAGCAATACGTTAGGCTGAGGGCGATCGCGACTGGGCTGCCCGGTCGCGCTGGCGTCGCGCTCGTTCGCACGTTAAATTTGCACGATGACACATCGACCTGCACGGTCGATACCTGGGAGGAAATTCCGTGAGCGAAAAGCTGGTTGCGGCAATCGAAACGAATAAAGGAACGATACGCCTCGAATTGTTTCCCGACAAGGCGCCCGTAACGGTGGCGAATTTTGTCAATTTGAGCAAACGCGGGTACTACAACGGATTGAAATTTCATCGCGTCATCCCCGACTTTATGATTCAGGGTGGTTGTCCCAACGGTGACGGTCGTGGCGGCCCCGGCTATCGCTTTGAAGACGAATTCGATCCGGAACTGCGACACGATCGCCCAGGTGTTTTGTCAATGGCAAATGCCGGTCCCCGCACCAACGGCAGCCAGTTTTTTATCACTCACGTCCCGACACCGTGGCTAGACGGAAAGCACTCGGTTTTCGGTACAGTGGAAAGCAGTGCCGACCAGGATATCGTCAATGCGATCGCCGGCGGTGACAAGATTGCTAGCATCAAAATCGAAGGGGACGCGACTGAGCTCGAAGCCCAATGTGCGGACCGCATAGCCGAGTGGAACGCCAAACTCGGTTAAGCCAGGAATAAGATTGTTAGTAGTCTTGTGACTCGAGATGCGAAGCGAGTGACAATCGGTTGATACTTGCTTCGCAAATAGCAAGGTTTGGACAATGAGTAAACCGGCTACTTGTATGTCCGGCTCATTTCGCGAAAAAGTTCCTGTGGATTGTTCGCACCCGGCAATACCGTCAGTCCTAGAGTGTTGCTAAAGCGGGGCGAGCGATTCTTCCCCTTCATAAGTCTAGGATCGACGGTGGTTACAGCGCCTTCGAGTAAGGGAAGCACGCCACCTGTCGTTATCGGCGAATAAGTCGCCGAAATGCGAGGTTGCTACAATCCTACAAGAGTTTGCGCGTGGAGCACGGCTCCCTACCTTCACAAGCATGGTGCAAAAATCCGAGCACGTCGAGCCAGTCGACTCTCTAGAGGAAGGCGATCGCGTCGAGCAGCCGCCAGAAAGCTTCTGGACCGAACTGTTGCGGACCCTCGGCATAGCAGTCGTTTTGGCGATGGGTATTCGTACTTTTATTGCCGAAGCCCGCTGGATTCCTTCGGAATCAATGATTCCGACCCTGGAGGTCAACGATCGCTTAATCGTTGAGAAAGTTGGCTACTACTTCCACGAACCCGATCGCGGTGACGTAGTAGTTTTTCAACCCACTGATGCCCTCAAACGCAACAACTACCGTGAAGCGTTTATCAAACGCATCATCGGGCTACCAGGCGAGGAAGTAGTCGTGCGCAACGGTCGAGTCTTCGTCAACGGCGAGGCGCTCTCGGAGGACTACATCGAAGAAGCACCGCTATACACCTATGGACCGAAGAGCGTTCCAGAAGGTCAGTATTTCGTTCTCGGCGACAACCGCAATGCCAGTTACGACTCCCATGCGTGGGGCTTCGTCCCGCGGGAAAACATCATCGGCCGCGCGGCCGTGCGCTTCTGGCCCCTGGGTCGTCTCGGCGGTCTCGAAAGCAGCGGTAACCGCCCGTTGCTCAACGACGATTCTTTGCAACCGACAGCCGGCCGGTAGTTTCCCCAGCTACCGGTTTTTCCGTTGATATACCAGTATATTTTCAAATCGATCTCGGTCCATCAGTCGGTCCATCAAAAAGAAAGCGAGTCGATACCGACTCGCTTTCTTTTTGGCTTGGGTAGTTTTGGCGAATACGAACAACTGCAACTAGCAAGCTGTATTGCTGCAAACATATCGCGACTATCTCCTCATCCAACTCCTCGAACCCGAATCGTTAGCAAACGCGCCTACGCTCGCTCGAGCCAATCGTAAATTCGGTCGAGTTGGTCGAGTGTGACAAGACCATACTGCCACAGGATCATTGGTAAGGGGCCCGG
The DNA here is from genome assembly GCF_000473895.1 of Rubidibacter lacunae KORDI 51-2. Taxonomy (NCBI): domain Bacteria; kingdom Bacillati; phylum Cyanobacteriota; class Cyanophyceae; order Chroococcales; family Aphanothecaceae; genus Rubidibacter; species Rubidibacter lacunae. The sequence goes on from NZ_ASSJ01000047.1 coordinate 27,902, forward strand.
GTTAAGTCGCACATGCCGTTCGGCCGTAGCAATTGCGTCGTCAGGAATGGCCAACTCATCCTGTAAAAAGCGCAAGAAGCGCTCGTACGTGAGTGGGGACATCTGGAAAATCACCTCCTGGGAATGGCGTTAATCGTGGTTTTTGACTGAGAAAGGCTTTTCTGGAATTCCAATGAACACCAGCCGAACTATGGATAAAGTTAATTAAGTCCGGCAGCCGACACCGAGCGTTAACAACATTAAGAAAATGTAACGGTTGCGAACCCAAGTAAGCCTCTCCCGCTTGGAAGAACGCTCGCGAGGGCGCGTAGTTACCTATCGGTAGGAGTAGATCGAATATGCCGAACCGATGCTTAGGGAGCATCAAGTACCGAACTAAGCGATCTCAAGCACATTATCTTAACGGAACGATCTTAAACAGACACTGCTGCAGCCAGAGCTTACTAAAGCCTCAGAAACAGAGTTGTCAAGCGCGGTTCGTAACTATAGCACGTCGACCTGAGCTTCTGCAACCAAGACAATGGCTTTTTTGTAAGTAAAGTGATTATAACCACAAAGTCGGGGATCGCGATCCCCGGCAACACGATCGCAAACATTCGAGCTCGAGACCGTAAGTGCGGACTTTTTCTCGCTTGCCTGGCTTGGATGGTAAAGCGGGCAATTGAGGGGTACCACCTTGCAAATAGGCGATTCAATTCCTGCAGTTTGTTGCGAGCGCTGCCTGCGATGAAAAAGCGCGCGATAGGATCGAGCCGTCCCGATCGCACCAACTTGGGACATCAGACTTGAATTGCTGTCGGTAAAGGGGAGGTTCCCATGGGTGAGGCGAAGCGCCGCAAGGCTCAACTCGGAGAGGAGTACGGTCGCGAGAAGACGATGTTCTTCGGGCTGACAAAGGCACAGACCCAGCAGCTCAATAAATGGGTTACGCGCGCTACGTGGGCGGGAATCGTGGCAATGGTGACGTTATGGCTGACGGTTCGCTTCATCGGACCTGCATTTGGCTGGTGGGAGCTAGCCGGCTGAGGAAGCTGAGTGTGGGACGCGCTCCCGGACTGCGGAAATCGTAGTCCAGATGTGTGATGCTCGCGTTGGGTTGGGAACATGGGAGCAGGTTCTGCACCTGCAACACTCTCACCGTGCAGGACTACCTGGCAATCTATGCAACGGATTCGAGCGAGGCGATCGCGTCGGGGATCGCAGCGCATGGGGCAACGAAGCTGCCGGCGATCACGTACTCCAACCGAAGCTTCAGCCAGTTCGCAAAGTCGAGGTCGGTCGTCACGATTGCGACGGGTGGCTCTGGACACCGAGCTTTAGCATCGGCAAATTCTGGTGCCTCAAGAAAGGCCGGTTGCTTGACCGGCCAGAAATCGATGTCCTTCCCATGTTCTTCGTAATAGCGGTAGCGTTCCTCCAGCACTTCCTCGAAAGGCTCTTCTTCAAAAAGGAAACGCTGGCTGGTCAGGACGAAATGATAAGTGGTGGGCTCTGCAGTCATGGGTTGTATTTGAAATTGCTGACAAGCAATTGAAATCTGCGATCGATGGTTGCGCGACTGTATCGTTGCACGACTTTGCCGACGCCTGCGCCGCTCAGTTGGTGAGTAGTCTACAGACTGGTGGGTAGTCTGCAGCCGCATTTTAACCCCGATGGTTGCGGAGACAAGCAGTCGCTGCGTCGCACACGGGGCGCGCTCGCACTCGATGGCAATCGTAGGCCATCTGACCCGAACCTGCTGCGCGAACTCGTTACGATCGATTGTAAAGTTTAAAACCTATTCCCGGCCGCCGCTCGCCGTTGCAGCGAGGCTGCTGCCGGGACCTAGAACTCGCCGCGCATGGCAAGCTTCATTTCTCGGATGGCGCGATCGAGCCCGACCAGAACCGCGCGGCTGATGATGCTGTGCCCGATGTTGAGCTCTTCCATGCCAGGAAGTTCGGCAACGGGGAGGACGTTCCAGTAAGTCAGCCCGTGACCGGCGTTGACGCGCAATCCACCAGCGATCGCTCGCTCGCTGGCGGCGGCAAGGACGGCTAGTTCGCGCTGGCTCTCGCTATCTCCTCGAGCCTCGGCGTATTTGCCAGTATGCAACTCGATGAAGGCCGCTCCGGTGTTGGCGGCAGCGTCGATTTGCGTTGAGTCGGCGTCGATAAACCAGCTCACAGGAATGCTGGCATTCTTAAGAGTCTCGACGATCTGTCTCATACGCGGCAGCGCGCCGGCCACGTCAAGACCGCCCTCGGTAGTGACTTCTTCGCGGCGCTCGGGGACGATCGTGACGTAGTCGGGACGAATGTCGAGGGCGATCGCTACCATCTCGTCAGTAGGAGCCATCTCCAGGTTCAGGTGCGTGCGGACCGTTTGTCGCAGCAATTTTACGTCGCGGTCCTGGATGTGGCGGCGGTCTTCGCGCAGATGAACCGTGATGCCGTCAGCTCCGGCGAGCTCGGCGATCGCAGCAGCACCGACTGGATCGGGTTCGACGGTGCGGCGTGCTTGCCGGATGGTGGCAACGTGGTCGATATTGACACCGAGGGTAAGTCGGCGAGGAAGCAAAGCGTCTGTCATACGGTAGGGTCGGGGTCGCGCGGGGCGTTCCTATATTCTGTGAATTTTTTCTAGGGCAACGCCTATTGCAGTTGCATCTGGTGTTTAACAGTCCGATTTTACCAAGCAACCCGTAGGACTTCTGGCGAGATGGAGATTGCTTTAGTGGTGCAAAGCAATCTGGATAACAGAACACCTTAAGCCATGCATACCGTCACTAGCGGTTTTCTGAAGTGAGACTCCGAGCACTGAGAGCATATCTCCGCCACCCCACTTCTTTACTGCCAACTCTTCACGTAGTTCAACAGCACTGCTGCTAAAAAAACCGAGCTACCTCGTTACCTTGGCTGGATGGTTTTAGGTCTCATCGGCTACGAAAACCTGAGCCTTACAGTTGGGAAGCTGACATTCGCAGTCGCGCTAACCAGGCTCAGAACAGACAGCGACACTGGGAGCGCTTCTTGATTAATCCAAACATTCACTTGCAAGCTCTATGTAACCCTGTTGCTTGGAGTGCTGCACTATGGGCAAGGTCGGCGTCTTTCCCAGAGCAGGAGATGACTGTGTTTTGCAATCGGTTCTTCGTAGCGCACCTCTCTGAGGTCTGCTTTAGGCAACCCGTTCCGTTGTCGTGGAAACTGCTCGAGCTCAACAGTCCTGTTGTTGCTTTTCCGGCTTATCGCGGCTAGCTGCCCCTTGCCGCGGGCTTTCTGACCTCCTTCTACCCGGACGTCTTGCTGACAAACGACCGGGGCTTCGCCAACCAAGAAATGTTGCACTGGATGCAGCAAAGCACTTGGCATTATTGCCTGCGATTACCCACCGAAGTGACCATCCCAGGTCCAGACCGATATCCCAATGATGTGCAGCAGCTTTGACCCGGGAAAGGTGAGGCCAATATGCTGAAGCATCTTCGTCTAGTGAGCCAAGGCATTTACCACAGTCAGCTCATCCCAGCCAGCGTACCCGGCGCCAGCGAACCCTAAGCGGTCATTTCGTAAGAATCTTCCTCTTTGCAGACCTTTGAACAATACAGTCTGCGCTTTGCAGTGGAGGACCTATTTCTCGACAGAATATCTGGGCTTTACAGCTGGTGGGTGTGCATCTGCGGCCGGTCCGTGCGCAAAGCATTTGTATTTCGGGGTTGCCGTCGCGCTGCTGTGGTCCACCTGCCAGGGTTTACCCGTGGACAGGGTGGATTATGTTGTCAGGTGACCCGCTTGATGTCGGGGTTTGAGCTACCTGAAAATTGGCATAGCTTGGTAGCAAGGAGTCGTGGCGTATGGACGCCAATTGCTTAAAGCTTAAACGGTTTCAGCAGTTGAGCCGGAACCCTGCTTTACTGCGAAGAATGCTCGAGCCAAACATGACAATCGACTCTTTTTTTTCGCATGCGCTCTCTGCGCTTCCATGCATGACTGATGCAATTTTCAGAGATAAGGTTTTCAGCAAGGCACTGCCGCGTTGCCCCAACTCGCGACACCATTGCAAAATGTGGTTGTGGTATTGCAAAATGTGGTTGTGGCAAAGACTTTTAGCTCAGCAACAAACTACCGATTTCGCAGTGTTTGAATGCGCTAGCTTCCTGAAATATCCGTAGTTTTACTCGGCGCTGATGGTGAAACGCGACTGCTTTTCGAGAGCTGTTTCGGCCATGACCTGGTTTTCGAGCAAGAGATCGGTGGCAGGCTTAGGCATGGGGGTTTTCTCCTGAAGTTACCTGACGTCAAACCATGCTATTTGCGAAAGTGTCTGACTAGAACCAGCTTCACACAGAGTGCTTGCGCGATCGCCTTGACTATCAAGTTGGTTCGAGTCACCCGAGAAGCCGGACAACGCCTTGAAATTTTTTATATTTCTTAGTAGTACCCCCCTTATATATAGATTTTACGGATTTGCCCATGCTATTCTAATGAAAAGTTAAACCTTCTCAAATGATTTGATTAGGAGAAAAATCCGTGCCATCTTGTATCCTAAGACTTGAAAAAGTAAAAATCCATAAGAAGTTCGAACCGTTGCCATTTGACAAAGCAGAGGTGAAATTTTATAGTTTCGTAGCGGATGAGAGCCTGTCCATTCCTGAATTAGATGTTCTTTTGGCTTCTACCGATCCAAGCACAGTCCGCGCACAAATCAAAGATGTCTCGAAGGCTATCCTCGATCGCTGGGAAAGCGTGTTAATTGAAAATGTCAAGAAAAATCACGTCTTTACTTTTGGCGATACAGGTAAGGTGATTTATCGTTCGACGACGATTCCCGAGTCTTTGGATTGGTTGATGTTGGTTGTAGAGATCGATCGCGATATTCAAAACTTGAGCGATCGTATTGACGAGATATTGCCCGAAGCAAGCGCTGACAAATTGGCTGAAAACCTTGCTCCCCTTGCTGAACTAGAAGCTTTACCTCAACTTGATGCAGCCAGAGCGATTTCCAAATTCCTCTTGCGATCGGTCACTACTTTTATGAAGAATAATAAGAACGATCAAATCGGTCTCATTGAACAATCCTTTGTAAGGAAGTTTGATTATCCAGATGGTCGCCGCGAAGGTGACGAAATCCAAGACTTGACTGGAAACATGTGGTACACGTACAAGCTGTTTGCAGATGCAGATTGAAATGCTCCTGGATTTTCAACGTGCCTTTAACAATCTCGTGAATTGACATTGAAGGGGAGGTCTCGAAAAGGTTACCCACTCAACTGAAAGTAAAGGTAAACTATAGTGATCTTCTGTTGATAGAAGAAGTAGGTCTCGAAAAGCTTTCAACATCCAGAGCAGCGCTTCTGGGTCTACAACTGGAGCGATCGCTGCGGCGCGCGCTGGGTCACGCGCAGTCGTTAGGTGCCGCGCGATTGACAAATGTCGTGCGGCGGGCGATCGCACAGGGTCAGCCGGCGGCGGCGATCGCTTGGACTCATTCCCTTAGGAGTCCGCGCTGCCGTTTGTATCAGTAGAATTCGGATATTCTTTCCAGTCTAAGCTCTTGACATCTGACCAATCCTCTTGCACCAAGGGGTACGGCTTTTGTCAGTGACATTCTTGGCTGGCTCTGCCTAGCCTGGATTATTCATGAACTCTTATGCGGAGACCCTTAACCTTTTGCAGTGCAATGCTTGCAGTCTTCTTCGCTCAATGACAACGCGTTTCTACACACGTAGATTGGAGACTAGTCAGAGCAAGGGTTTGAGGCTTCGTCAATATCTTCGTGAATAATCCAGGCTAGAGGATTCAGCGAGATGGGCTGGGTGCCCTCAGAGGATAGGACCTGCCGCTAGCTTAGTTGGAAGTCAGCCTTCGTATTCTTTTCTCGTTGAATGCAGCAACAATCTCTGGCCGCACAACCGTGGTCTTAAGTGTGAAATCTGGAATTGGGTTTGGCGCTTTGCCCATTTCTGGAAATTCCCTTAAAGCCGCGTATGTAATGATATTGGCGATTAAAAACTCGGCATCACTTCGCCAGTCACCGTCCAGTAGCTCTACGCTGGACGGCGTGGGTTCCACGGTGTTGAGATTAACCTTGTCAGCTTTGCCAGCAACACCGAACACTGAGCCAGCTATAGCTATAATCTTCCCAGCTGTTTCAAACCAGTCCGATAGTGTATCGATGCTCGACTTTACGTTGATTTCGAGGTCAGACACATCCCCGGTAGCACTCACTTTACATTTATAGAAAAGCTGATCGTCAGGGCGAAACCGTAGCCGATGTGAAATGTGATGTCCGTCAGTCCCATCAACGATCAGTCCACTGCTAGTTTTCGTAATGCGAGCCTTCTTGACGTTGAAGTCATGACCGTTTTTTGTCCATTCCACATCCTTGAGCTCCGGACCATCGAGCGCTGCTTTCAGCGCTTTTCTGAAATTGTTTTGGATAATCATGTGCAACTCCGGCGGGCTGCTTGCCCTGCTAAAAGTTAATTCCTGAGCGATTTTTAGTAGAACCCAGACAGTAATGATGGGTTTTCCAGGGTGTCCCTGAAGCTATTCAGGTCTTTCAATGCCTGGGTGTCCTACCTGCCAAGCTCGACGAGGATACGTCAAATCACAATCTGTCAAAATTGATGTGCTCCTGTCATGAAAAACGTGAGTAACTTCATTACGTTAGTGCTCCTATTCGATGTGTGTCGTACGCCTGCGCAGTGGCATTTTCTGAGTCACTCGAGAGGGTGCGCTCCCAGCTACCCCTCCCGTTGTCCTCTCCCTGAGGAGCAGCCATTTGATACTTAGGGTTTGCTGAAAAAGTCCAAAAAACGAATTTAAGGGGGCAGAGAGCTTATGAAAGCAGGCTTTTACCATCTAGCCCCAGGTTTTTCCCTGGGATTCTCGGCCCAAGTGCAAGGGTTTTGGTGCTCTGGTGCCTGTAACCTTGCACTTTTCTGGGATAGAAAACGCTGAGATCTTTTCATTGCTGTCATTCCAGCCTTTTTCAGCAAGCCCTACTTATGCTTCCATAACGAACTCCCGCCCCAGTTTGTGAAAGATCGCTTGCCTGTTTTCTTCTAAGAAACCCCAAGCGCGAGAGATCTCCTGGCGTTTAGCAAAGAGCCAGAGCGATCGCGACAAACCAACTGCTCTTTCGCGGGCGGGGGTCGCCGTTGGTCCATCCAGCGCAGATCGAACAAGGCGAGCGTTCGAGTACATTTACAGGTTAGGCAACGTATAACCGCCCGATCTCAATGTTGCAAATTGCCTGCTCTGCATACCAAAGATCGTATTGCATTTGCTGGTTGAGCCAGCTCTCAGGAGTTGTATCAAAAGCTTTGCTTAACCGAATAGCCATTTCAGGGCTAATACCTGCTCTCCCATTCAAAATAGCGGATAGAGTCTTACGACTTACCCCTAACGCTTCAGCAGCCTCAGTTACAGTCAAATTCAATGGTTCGAGGCAAAGCTCCTTTAGAACTTCACCAGGATGTGGTGGATTATGCATTTTGTTCAGTGGTAATCCTCAAGATCGACATTGCACGCATCAACCCCGCCAAAGCTAAACGAAATACGCCAACTCCCAGATACCCTCACAGACCAAGTTCCTTTGCGTTGCCCAGTTAGAACATAAAGTACCAGTCCAGGCAAATTCATGACTTGCGGAGAAGTTGCTGCACTTAGGCGAGCTAAGATTATACGAATTTGTTTTGCATGCGTAGCCTGAATGCCTCGGGGTGTCCCTGATTCATAGAATCCCTGTAGTCCCCCGATGCTTAAAACTCGCAATCATATATAAATTTTAACCTGTAACGTTTCAGGTTACACACTCCTTCAAGGTAGCGATCGCGCATTCTCGACGATACGTTTTTCTGCATCAGGCGATCGGTTGCTTGAACTTACATTCGGGCTGGGAAGTCTGGCTAAAGTAGAGTGCGAATTGGTTGGGTAAATGGCATTGCGTGAGATCGTGAAGCAGCAGTCTCAGCGGCAGAGGCAACACCACCCCGCAAACCGCTGGTGCATCGGAACGGGCATCGTCCTCGCGACGCTCCTCAGCATTTTGGCATGTGGCGAGCGTGGAACCCGCCAAGAAACCGGTAGTTCCGTCAAGCCCGCTCGCGAAACCGTCCTACCGTTAGAACCGGAACAATCGTTAATCTCGGTAGTTTTACCCCAAGACTTGGCCTCGCCAGATAACCTAGCTGCTGCTGGCGATCGCCTCAGCGACGGCCGCATTCGCTACCGCCTGGCCGTTGAAGCGATCGCGCGCGGCGACGGCGACACCGCCCTCGTTTATCTCGACCAACTCGCAACCGACTACCCAGAACTCGCCGACTACGCAAGACTTCAGCGGGCGATCGCCCTCAATCTAACTGGCGATCGCGCGCGCGCAAGGGCGTTACTGGTGGCGATGGTCCGCGCTCCGGATACCCCCGTCCTAGCCGAAGCCTTCTATCAGCTCGGACGGCTCGGCGACGAGACCGCCCACGACAAACTGCTCGCGCGCTTTCCCCACTCCCCCCGCGCGATCGCTATCGCCCGCGAACGGTTGAGCGCAGAGCCCAATTCCTTTCAATTGCAGTTGTTGCTCGCTACCTACGACCCCGCTGCAGCCGACGTCGCCGCGATTCGCGATCGCTTAGCCCGCGACTTCGCCGAGCGCTTGATGCCCGCTGACTGGGAAGCAATCGCTGACGGGTACTGGGCACGCTGGCAGTACGGTCAAGCTGGCAATGCCTACCCCAATGCACCGACGACACCGCGCAATCTCTATCGCGCCGCCCGCGGCAAACACATTGCCGGGCAAACCACTGCTGCGATCGCCGCGTATCAACGCCTGTTTGCCGAATTCCCAACCGCCGAGATTACCGGCTTCGGACGCCGACGCTACGCGCTGTTGTTGCCGGTCGGTGAGGCGATCGCCCAACTCGACCTTGCCATCGCCGAATTTCCCAAGGAAGCACCCGCAGCCCTGCGCCAGAAAGCCGATTTGCTTGACAATGCGGGCGATACTGCTAGGGCCGATGTGCTCCGCGATCGCCTTCTTAGCGACTATCCCGAGTCCGATGCTGCGGCTGAGCTGCGCTGGGAGCGCGCGCAACAACATTGGCAAAGCGGCGACCTCGCCAATGCCCAGCTCCAGGCTCAAGCGATCTTCGACATCAATTTCGATAACTCAATTGCACCCAAAGCCGGCTATTGGTTTGGCAAGTGGAGCGCGCAGCGCGGCGATCGCGATCGTGCCCGGTGGGCTTTCGAAACCGTTCTCGCGCGGTATCCTGAGTCCTATTATGCTTGGCGCTCGGCCGTTCAGCTCGGCTGGGATGTAGGCACCTTCGAAACCCTCCGCGCCCGCATTCCCGAGATCGTGAAACCCGACGAGCACCTGTTACCGCCAGCCGGGTCGATTGAAGTCCAAGAACTGTATCGCCTCGGGTTCGTTGAAGACGCTTGGCGGCATTGGAAAACTGCCACGGGCGATCGCGCGGACCTCTCGGTCAGCGAACAATTCACCGACGGCATGCTCGACCTCGCCGTCGGCAACTACCTGCGCGGAATCCAACAAGTCGGCGACCTCCGCGATCGAGACGAACCCGGCGATCGCGACCAGTGGCAATTACTCCGCGCCCATCCCGGCTACTGGCACGTACTGTTCCCGTTTCCCTACGAAATACCGGTCCGCACTTGGTCGAAAACGCGCCAGCTTAATCCGCTGCTCGTCCTCGGACTGATCCGTCAGGAGTCGGCTTTTGAAGCCGATATTGCTTCATCTGCCGGGGCACAGGGCTTGATGCAAATCATCCCCAGCACCGGGAAGTGGGTTGCCGACAAAATCGATCTCAAGACCTATTCATTGAGCGATCCCGAAGACAACATCCGTCTCGGCACGTGGTATTTGCGCTACACGCACCGGGAATACGACGATCGCTCGGTGCTCGCTGTCGCCAGCTACAATGCCGGACCGGGGAATGTCGCGAAGTGGGTGCGGCGCTATGGGTACAACGATCCCGATGTCTTCGTCGAGAACATTCCGTTCTCCGAAACCAAAGGTTACGTTGAATCGGTGTTGGGGAACTATTGGAACTACCTACGCCTGTACGATCCGACAGTCGCCCAAAAGCTCGCTCGACACCGCAATAGCGAGTTATAGCGGGAAGTCAACCGCAATTGCAGTGCGGGTGCAGCGTGCCATAGCGCCATTCAGGCAACCTTGGGCTGACGCCGGTTTCGGTAAACCGAGAGATGTTGTATTTCGATCGCGCGCGTTGTGTTTGGAGCAAGCCTGCCGCATTTAGGGCAGGCGAGCGATCGCGATCGCTCGTATGGGAGCGGGATACCCTTCAACGGTTTTCCTTGCATCGCGCGGGTCGAGAAAATCTGCCAGCGAATGAAAGGTCATCCATTCAGTTTGGCGCTGTTCCTCAGTTGTCGTTGGGGTGATGTTGATAATACGAGCATCGACAAAATTGCTCTGTCGTAACCAAGTCAATAACAGCTTGCACGACGGAATTGCCCATACGTTCCGCATTTGGGCGTAGCGTTTCTCCGGCACGAGTAAGTCCCCGAACTGCTCGTCAACGATCAGCGTTTCTAACACCAACTCGCCACCAGAGCGCAGCGCCCCATGGAGTTCTCGCAAGTGCTCGAGGGGCGATCGCCGATGGTAGAGCACGCCCATCGAAAAAACCGTGTCGAAGGCATGGAGCTCGGGCGCGATCGCCTCGACGCCCAGCGGCAACACGAACGCATCCTGCTCGGTCAGATAGCGCCGCACGGCCGCGTGCTGCATTGCAAACAGCGGCGACGGATCCACGCCAACAACAAACGCCGCTCCCGCCCCCAGCATGCGCCAAGCGTAGTAACCGTTCCCACACCCCACATCGAGGACGCGGCGACCGGCAAGGGGCGAGATCGTGCCGGCCAGTCGGTTCCATTTCCAGTCCGAACGCCATTCAGCGTCGATGTGGATGCCGAAGAGATCGAACGGGCCTTTGCGCCACGGATGTAGTTCGTGCAATCCCCTGGCGAGCGCTTGCATCGAAGCAGGGTCGGCATCTGCCGCGCGCCCGACGCGCACGCCCGTGCGAAGATCCATCGCGCTCGGCCGGATATCGGGCAAATTCGCAACGGTTGCATCCCAGTTTGCCAAGCGTCCGTGGCGCTCCAGTTGCAGTGCGGCCCAAGTCTGTTGGGGCAAGGTTTCTAGCCACGGTCGTGCGGGCGTTGCTAGCAGCAATTCGTAGAGGCGATCGTAGTTAAGGAACGGCGCTGCTAGCATGAGAACGGTCGGTTAAACGATCGCGTAACGGCACGGTTCGCGCGGGAGGAAATTGGAATTGACGTCCGATTTGGCACCAGAATCGGCCTCAAAATTCGCCGATGTTGGCGATTGCATCGAAGCGGCAAATGCCAGCTGGTCCTTTGGTAATGTCAGCGGAGATCGCTTCGATCGACACGTCCAAAATTCTATCCCGCTGTATGCGATCGGCCACGAATTAGTCGAGGCGATTTCCGACTTTTTCCTGACCGACGACTCTCGACTTTACGACCTCGGCTGTTCGACAGGCGCGCTCCTCGAATCGCTCGCGCGGCGTCACGCCACCAAGCGCATTCGCCTCATCGGCATCGATGCTGAGCCCGACATGATCGACTGCGCGCGATCGCGCTGTCACGCTTTTCCCAACATCGAACTCCGTCACGAGAACCTCATCGACAGCGACTTAGAGGCAGCAGACTTGATCGTTGCCTACTACACGCTCCAGTTCGTGCGTCCGAAGCACCGACAAGCATTGTTCGATCGCATTTATTCTGCATTAAATTGGGGCGGCAGCTTTTTACTTTTTGAAAAAGTGCGCGCTCCCGACGCCCGGTTCCAGGACATGATGACGTCAATTTACACCGACTTCAAGCGCGATCGCGGCTATTCCAGCGATGCCATCCTAGCTAAAGCGCGCAGCCTCAAAGGCGTACTCGAACCGTTCTCGACTGCAGGCAATCTCGGCTTGCTTCAGCGCGCGGGCTTCGTGGATATTACGACAGTGATGAAGTACGTTTGCTTTGAGGGATTTCTAGCCATTAAGTAGACAATTAGCAACCGACGGGCAAATGACCGCCATCGATCCCGGCAAAGATACCCCCCATCCCGCCAACGCTTCTAAGCGAGCGCGCGGCAACATCGTCATAGCGGCTTTTTATAAGTTCGTGCGGTTGTCTGGCTGCGATGAGGTGCGATCGCGTCTGCTCGACTTCTGCAAACTTCAACAGCTCAAAGGCACAATCCTGCTAGCCTCCGAAGGCATTAACGGCACGGTTGCCGGCTCGTCCGAGGCGATCGCCGGGCTCCAAGAATTTTTGCAAACTGATGAGCGCTTTGCCGAGATTGCCTTCAAACTCAGCTACGCGGACGAGACGCCCTTTCGCCGCTTGTACGTGCGCGTGCGAGCGGAAATTGTCACCCTCGGTCTGTCCGACGTCGATCCGCTGCAACTGACCGGTACGCGCGTTGCCCCTGAAGAGTGGAATACGTTGCTTGACGATCCGGAGACACTCGCGATCGACACGCGCAATCAATTCGAATACGAGGTGGGGACATTTGCCGGTGCGATCTCGCCGCAAACCGATGCCTTTCACGAATTCCCTCAATTCGTGCGCGATCGCCTCGATCCACAAAAACATCGCAAAATTGCCATGTTCTGCACGGGCGGCATCCGCTGTGAAAAAGCCAGCGCCTATCTGCTTCAACAAGGTTTTGCGGCCGTCTATCAACTCGATGGCGGCATTCTACGCTATTTGGAAGTCACCGAACCAGAACAGTCGCGCTGGGACGGCGAATGCTTCGTATTCGACACGCGCGTCAGCGTCGATTGCGACCTCAATCCCGGCAGCTACGAACAGTGCTTTGCCTGTCGCCGACCGCTGTCGGACGCCGAACGCCAGTCGGACAAATACCAACCGGGACTTGCCTGCCCGCATTGTTATGACGAGCTCACCCCCGAGCAGCGAGCGAGCTTCCTCGAACGCCGCCGTCAGGTAGAGCTGGCCGCACAACGCGATCGCGACCACGTTGGTGCGGATATGTCCGAGCGCAAAGCCGAAAAACAACAGCAGAAGGCATCCGAGCGCCAGCGTTGACCCGGCGATCGCGCCCCCGATGCTCCAGGTTTTAGTTCGCAGCAAGCGCGCTAAGAACTGGTCGCGATACTCTGCAGAACATGTGTCGCAGTTTGGATTTGGCGGGCACTGAATCCGGCACGTTCGAGATGGATTAAATAACCGCGATGGCGATACCGACCGTCCAACGCGATCGCCCGTCGATAGGTTTGCCGCGCTGCCTCGACGTCACCGCGACTCCATTGCGCGATCGCCAGGGCAACCAGTGGATGTGGATTGCTTGGCTCCAAGGCGATCGCCCGTTCTGCATGGGTAATTGCTTGTTCGAATTGTGTCTGTCGCTGAAAGGCAAGGGAGAGATTGTAGTGCGCGATTTCGTTCTCCGGTGCCAACGCGATTGCCTCAGAGTGCGTGGCGATTGCGCGGTCGAGATCGCCGCTGACGAGGTACGCAATGCCAAGTGCGTTCAGCGTTGGCACGTCCTTGGAATCGCGATCGCGCGCCGCTGTCAGCACCTCAACTGCTTCCATAGTTCGACCGTCTAGATGCAAGGTCCAACCGAGCAACACGCGTCCGGATTGTTGGGTGGGATCGAGGGCAACCGCTGCGCGCATGGCCGCGATCGCAGCCGTAAAGTCTCCAGCTTGCCGTGCTTCCAATCCGCGCAACCGCAAGCTTGCCGACTGTTGGCGCTCGGCCGCTGTCGGTGGCGGCGGGGCAACTTCGACCGATAGCATCGCCACAAACGTCGGCGCGAGCATCTCGACCGGCGCGATCGCGGGCGCTGACTGACAGGCAACGCCGAGTGCCCCGCAAACCCAAGCGATTTTCCAATAGCGCCCGTTCATTTGCGTTCGTAGGAATAGATATCGCCTGGTTGTTGCAGTAACTGTGCCGATCGCTCTGAGAGGAACTCCAGATCGGCCGGCGCGATCTCCGACTTCAGAGCAGACACATTTTGCTCGATCTGCTGGCGGTGTTGAGTAAAGCCCACCACGGGTGCGAGTACGCCTGGCTGTTGCGCCACCCATTTGAGTGCCACCTGCGCGATTGTCAGCTCGTACTTGCGTGCCACCTGCGCGATCGCGTGCAGCAGCTCTTGCAAGGGCGGCCAACCGCCATGGGCTGCCACCATACTGCTGTAGTAAAAACCCCGCGCGTGGGAGCTTTCTGGCGGCGGCGTTGCCATGCTCAGAAACTTATCCGACAAAAAACCACCGGCTAGGGGACCGTAAGGCAATAACCCAATACCGAACTCTTGGCACAAGGCCGCCATGCCGTTTTCAACACGGCGATCCACGAGGCTGTACTGTACCTGATGGGTCGCGATCGGAGCGTACTCCAACGCTCGTTTTAGCATCGGAACGTCGAAGTTAGTCGCGCCGAGCTGCCGGATTTTGCCCTCATCTTGGAATTTGGTCAGCAGCTCTAAGGTCTGAGCAAAGTCGATCTGCGGATCGTGCCAGTGAACTTGGACGCAGTCGAGGCAATCGCGTTGCAACTGGCGTAGGGAGTTTTCAATTTTGCCGCGCACCTGATTCGGTGTTGGTTCGCTTCCAAAAAAGACGGCTTTCGTGAGCAACGTGCAGTCGCTGCGGTCTTTGAGGATCTGACCCAATAAACGCTCGCTTCGTCCGTAGATATCGGCAGTATCGAAATGAGCGATTCCCCAAGCCAAGTAGGTATCGATCGTGCGCTCGACGTCGTTGGCGGGTATTGCCGTCCAACTGCGGTCGTCAAGCTGCCAGCACCCGACTATAAGTGGGGCAGAAATAACGGTTTGCTTTGCCTTCATATTGGCTGTTGGGTTGCTTCCCAACAGGCGATCGCGCCACTGACCGGCGCGGGAGGAACTGATGAGGGTTGCTCCTTAGGTCCTCCACGTAAGGAACGGACGGAATAGGTAGCACCCGAGATTGTATATCGTATCACCGCAGCGTCGGGTGCTCGCGCTCGCTATGTATACGCTAAATCTCAAATTTTGCAAAAACCGGAAAGTGATCTGACGGCAGTAAATCGAGCCAGCGCTTATTCTCTACCCACGCCGAAGTCAACTGCCAACGATTGTCGTAGTAGATCGTATCGATCGCGGTGTCGCCGATGCCCGTGTAGCGGTGCATGGATTTTTGCCGGGGGGGAGGAAGAGAGGCGATCGCATCGTCCAACCGGCGATCGCCCGAAAACGGCTCCAGGAAGGTCGCGCGCGGGGCTGATTCGGGTTCGTCGTTGAAGTCGCCACTGAGCAGCCAGAAATCCCGAGCGTCGGTATGGCTCGCGAGGCGATCGCGTATCAACGCCGCCCCGTTTTTGCGAGCGATCTCGCTTTCATGGTCCAGGTGCGTGTTGCAAAAAACGATCCGCCCGTCAAAGCGGTTGAGGGCAAACGTTGCCAGCGTGGCCATGCGGGGCATACGCGTGCTCCAACTCGAAGTCATGCTGCCAATTGCGTCGGGGGTATCGCTCAGGGCAAAGTCAGTAGCACTGAGGCACCGCAGGCGATCGCGGCGGAAAAAAATCGCGCAGTGCTCGTCTTTGCCTGTGTTGGCGCGATCGCAGCCGACACTTTGGTACTCCGGCAGCATCCGATGCAGGTCCAACAGCTGATTGGCCTTGCCTTCTTGGGTACCGATCGCGTCGGGACGGTGATGTTTCAGCAGCGCGACGACCGCTGGGCAACGGACGCGCCAATCGCGATCGTCGGGATCCGGTCTATCGTGCCGCAGGTTGAAGCTGGCGATCGTCAATTGCATGAGTGGTTTGGTTGGGAAACGTAGCAGGAAAAAGCATTGGATCGAGCGATCGACAGCCTTCTCGAACCCCTTGCAAGCGAGGGCAACCCGACTCGGACGACAGGCGATCGCGTCGGGTTCGATCGCCCTGAAGTGCGCTCCAAAGATGGCATACTTGGTTATGCGGTGGTCGATCCACGGGCGATCGCGCCTGACGCCCTATTCGCCGATGCCAAACGCTTTTACGATAAACCGCAATGCGAACACGACGGCAAGCATCCAGATGGCAATTGGAATTTCTCGACCCTTACCCTGAAATGCCTTAATTAGGGGGTAGGTGATGAAACCCATTGCCAGCCCCTCAGCAATGCTAAAACTCAGCGGTATCAACACCAAGGTCAGAAACGACGGCACCGCCTCTGCCGGGTCGTCCCAGCGAATCGCGCGAACGTTGCCCATCATCAGCACGCCGACGATGACTAACGCTGGCGCCGTGGCAAACGCTGGAATCGCTGCGATCAGCGGGATAAAAAAGATCGACAACAGGAATAACCCCGCCACCGTCAAGGCCGTCAGTCCCGTCCGGCCGCCCACGGCAATGCCCGACGCCGATTCGATGTACGACGTTACTGTCGAGGTACCCAACACTGCGCCAACCGTCGTCCCGATCGCGTCTGCCATCAGTGCCTGATTGACGTTGGGCAGTTCTCCCCGCTCGTCGATGTATCCTGCTTGCGTGCCGATGCCCGCCAGCGTTCCGACCGTATCGAACAGGTCCACGAACAGAAACACGAACATTACTGCCAGAAAATCCCACAGCGGCACAGTACCTAGCGACCCCAACCCGGCAAACGCTTGCCCGAGCAAGTCTGCCGGCCAGGTGGGTAGCGCTAGGATCGCGCGGGGCGGCGGAGCCACTTGCAAGATCCAGCCCAAAGCGGCTGTCGCCAAGATCCCCCACAAGAGCGCCCCGTGCACGCGCCGTGCCAGAAAAGACGCCGCGATTAAAATTCCCGCGATCGCTACTAGGGTTGCTGGGTTGCTCAAGTCGCCAAGCGTCGTTGTGGTCGCTGCGCTTGGCACGATTAACCCAGCTCCCCCCTGCTCTGGATTGCCTGTTAGCGCGATGTAGGCAATAAAAAGCCCGATGCCGGCAGCCGTTGCGTGCTTGAGGCAGCTGGGAATCGCGCGCACGATCTGCCGGCGCACGTCGGTCAAGGTTAGGACAATGAAGAGAACACCTTCCAGAAACACCGCTGCCAGCGCCACGCGCCAGTCGATACCCAACCCCAATACCACCGAAAATGCAAAGAAGGCATTCAATCCCATTCCCGGCGCGAGCGCAAACGGATAATTTGCTGATAGACCCATCGCTGCTGTAGCGATCGCAGCCGCAACCGCCGTTGCGATCGCCAACTCGCCAAAGAGATCCTGCGGCTGGTCGAGAAAGATCGCGTTGGAGAGAATTGCCGGATTGACCGCCAAGATATACGCCATTGTCACGAAGGTGGTTGCCCCGGCAAGCAGTTCGGTGCGGACGGTCGTGCCCTTAGCGCGCAGTTGGAAGAAGGCAGCCAGTCTCGACTCGGCTGGCAATCCGGGTGGCGGCGAGTTGGGTATTGGGTCGGGTGCGTTCGGCTCGGATGGGGTGGGCTCGGGTACGGTTGGGTCGCGTTCCATAATTCCTCCTCGCACGTGGCTGAGCAATCACCCAGGCTGGCGGTGTCGCGATCGCCCTCTGAGGTTAAACGACACCCGTTCGGATAGTTGAAGCAAACTTTACTGTATGCCTATGCTGGAAGGCATCGAGCCGATTTTTGCCCCAGCCATGCAGCGATCGCAACCCACCCCCTCCCGAGTGCCGCGCTCCTGGCGCGTTCGCTGGCATCGCCGCCTGCGCTACCTCTATTTGCGGGTGATTCGCCTGCAAAGTTCCACGCCCGCGATCGCGCGCGGGATGGCAATCGGCGTGTTTGCCGGCTGGTTCCCATTCTTCGGTCTCCAAACTATTCTCAGCGTCGTGTTGGCAGCTCTGGTTCGGGGTAACAAGCTGGTAGCAGCCGCAGCAACGTGGGTGAGCAACCCGCTAACCTACGTACCGATCTATGCGTTCAACTTCCAGGTGGGCTGTTGGTTACTGGGCTGGAACGGGCGCTCGCTAGCCGAAGTGAACTGGCGCTCGTGGTCGGAGATGTCGGCAATGGGCTCGGCATTCGTCACGCGCATACTGTCCGGAAGCTTCGTAGCCGGCGTCTTTGCAGCGATCGCGGCTTACCTTCTGAGCTTGTGGCTGATCCCGCGCGTGCGCGCTTCAGTAGGGTCTGTCCGCAATCGGGTTTAGAGAACCGCAAACGCAATCGCGATCGCTCTGGATCCTGAGGTCAGCGAGCTTTGGAAAGATGGTCCGATCGGTTAGCAAAAACGTGGCGCCAGCCAGACTCTAGCATGCTTTCGAGCGAGCGTATTGTCTGTCATATTTTTTGCTAGCGCATCATCTGACATGCGTCGAACAATCTGAACGAAATCCCGGTCTACATTGAAGGCCAAAATCGGCAAGAAAACTGGTGCTAGAAAACGTGGTTTGGGAGTAAGTTCCCACCACACCATCACTTCAGAACCTGTGCCAGCTGACTTAATCTCCCACCCTCCGATCATCGTACTGGCTGGGAAAGGGAAATCCGGTGCCTCCGAGACAAAGCGGAATGTAAACGAACGGGAGCCTGGATTAAAGGCAACACACTCTTCTGACCAGCACCTGCCAGGATTGGTCCGCGCAACGCCGTACTGCTCCAATTCCAGGCGCTTTGCCATTTAGAATCTCTGACTTGACGAGTGATGGGGAGTATTTCTGTATCGCACCCAGACGACTGATAACCTCCCACATGTTGACTGGGGTGGCTTCGGCATGAACAACCAGACAATGACGATGCAGGGCTGGATTTTCTGCCCGGTGGGCGCGATCGATCCCCCACATCTGCCAAACACCAAAGATCGGCACTACCCCAGCAACAGCTAGCACTACTGCCACCCCAGTCTCGGAAAACAGCCTTGAGAACAATAGCAGTCCTAGTAATGAGCTAATTACCCAAAGAAAATCCGCACCACTGGCATAGAGTGCCCGCCAAGTCTCCAACCGCGGCCGTGTGGCTTGATGGAGGAGATCGGCAGCAAATAGCAGAAGCCCGCATCCTATTAAACGGAAAACCAAGAGCGCTTGTAGACCAATAAGAGTGCCGAAAAACTCAGGACAGGCAAACATTATTAGCCCACAGATTGTAGAAAAAACAGCATTTGCAAACAAGGCTGTACGCAGGGGAAGAGTAGCCTTCATATCAACCTCCAACGCAGAATAACAAGCATGGCAATTCAGCGATATGGTTGTAAACTCAGTTGACATAAGCATAGAATGACTCCAGTTTTATGTCAACCCAGTTTACAAGGCGCGGTGTCCCAATGGCGGATAGCCAATCCCTAAAGCTAGTATTTGCTTCTGCTCTTCTCCATACCCAGTTGCTTGAGTATGTAGCTAAAAATCTACATTTCATGGGCTTTGAGGCTATCTCTCCTTCCCGGCTTGAATTCCTTGGCGCACTCGACTGTGGCGTTAACTACGGAGCTGAGATCGCTCGCCAGTTAAGGGTGTCTCGGCAGATGGTGGCCAAAACGGTCAAGGAGCTCTGCCAGGCTGGGTATCTGGAGCAGACAGAGGGAGTGGGTAAGCAAAAACAGATCCTGTTCACCGAGCAAGGCGAACATTTGATATCTGCAGCAAGAACAGTATTAGCAGATTTAGACCGGGTATTTGTGAACCGCTTTGGTGAAGCGCAGGTAGAAAAAATTGCTTTGCAACTAGAGGCATTCACCTGGCTGACTGACAGATCTCTGAAAACCTCGGTCAGTCAGCAAGCTCGCAGGGTGCCAGGAAGTTGAACTATTTGCTGTTGTCGTCTGTTGTCATGCTAAATCGCGTAACTGACCCGCACGCGTGTTGAAAACGTAACCGACGGTTTCATACCCAACGATGGACCCTTGCTTTTTTCACTGTTTGCGCACGGTTCAAACCGCACGTGTTCGACGCGGATACCGTCTTGGGTAGTGGATAGGGATGCCCTTTCCACCGCCAATCTTGAAGACGACCGTTAAAAAAATGTCCAGCTCGAGCATTCACAAAGTAGCGAAGGCCTTTTTCCGAAGTGAGTAAACCAGTTTACGGTGGGACAAGTCGTGCCGAATTGGTTGGACGCGCTCGGTTGATTGCTTCGTTTTCGGCAATGCTCTCGGGAGTAATGGCTAAGTTGAAGGTAAAAGTAAAACCTTCAGGAGTTTAAAGATTGCAGCCCTTTTAGTTGTTGATACCAATTCGTATAATACCTACGACAGATGAGGAGGACAATCCATGGAGTATGGGCTCTCGATCTGCCATCTGTCGCAGCACTTCCAAGAGTTGGTATGACACCGTCAATTCGATCGAGATAAAAATTGCAGCAAGCCAGTTTTCGTACGCGACGCGATCGCTACCTACAACCAACTTCTCGATCGCGAAGGCCGCTACAGTTTGCAAGAGTGAGAACTGTGGAATTCGAACACTAGGGAAAAAGTCACGCTCGATTCGCAGACCAATCAACACCAACTCGTTTCAACGACGCGATCTCTCCGAGCCTTCAGCGCACCAAAGTATTTTGTAGCCTTAAAGAGTACCGCTGCACTTGCAGGGGGCGTTCGCTAAAATCCCAATGCGGCAGCAACGGACTCGAGATTTGGAGTAATGCCTTTTTTAAGCGTTGCTTTACTGTGGTCGATCGCGCTTTGCGGGTCCTTGAGTCCGTTTCCGGTCAATACGCAAACCACTGTTGCTTCGTCAGGGACGCGCGCCTGTACTTTCAGCAGGCCGGCAACGGAAGTCGCACTTGCGGGCTCGCAGAAAACTCCTTCTGCGCCGAGCAAGCGATAAGCGTGCAAAATATCCTCATCCGTCACCGCATCGAACGCGCCTTGCGATGCATCGCGAACGGCGATCGCGCGCTCCCAGTTGGCCGGGTTGCCGATGCGAATCGCAGTTGCTACCGTTTGCGGTTCGGCAACCGGGCAATTGTTGAGGAGCGGTGCCGAACCGGCCGCTTGGAATCCCATCATGCGGGGTAAGCGATCGCAGCGCCCGTACTGTCGGTATTGGCAAAACCCCATCCAATAGGCAGAAATATTGCCTGCATTACCGACCGGAATGAACAACCAATCCGGCGCGTCGCCGAGTTCGTCGACGACTTCAAAAGCAGCTGTCTTCTGACCTTCCAACCGATACGGGTTGACGGAGTTGACCAGCGTGACTGGATAGCGTTCCGATAGCGCCCGGACGATCTCCATACAGACATCAAAGTTGTCTTCGATCGCAATGACCTCAGCACCATACATCAGTGCCTGCGCTAACTTGCCTAACGCCACATACCCGTCTGGGATAATCACGAAGGCGCGCATTCCCGCCCGTCGTGCGTAGGCCGCTGCCGCCGCCGAGGTGTTGCCCGTACTTGCACAGACCACCGCTTGGGCTCCGGCTTCCTTTGCTTTGGAGATCGCCATCGTCATGCCGCGATCCTTAAAGCTACCCGTAGGATTGAGCCCGTCGAACTTGGCATAAACCCGCACGCCGCGGCCGATCTGCTGGGCGATCGACTCCAGCGGAATGAGCGGTGTATTGCCTTCATGCAACGTCACAACCGGTGTTGAATCGGTCACCGGTAGATAAGCACGGTAAGCCTCGATCAACCCAGGCCAACCGGCTTGATACGCGGGTCGGATTTTACTTTTCACTTCGCTCGGCAATCGGACAATCACGGTTCACTGTAAACCAGACAATTTAGCAACCCGACGTAGCAGACCGAGATACATCAGAAGCGACTATTTCACCCCGGTCCTGTAACGGAGAATCTGTATCGATTTTACCCGCCGCAGTGGGGGGGCAGCCCAGTTGCATCTGAGCTTAAACTACCCCAACTACGGGCGCTGGCGCGCTCCGAACTCACCCTGAAAGTCGAGCGCGCTCGATCGATTGCCCGCACGGGACACTCAAGTGGGTTAGCGAGGGCGGGTTACTTTCCGGCGTTGAGGCGCTCGCGACCGCGAACATCGCGCAGGCGAGGCTTCTCCCGCGGCGGGCGCGGGCGCGACGATTGCTCGAGATCCTCCAAGCTGGGGATATCTCGGCGATTCTGGTCGTAGACGAGTTGCAGAGCCGCTGCCGCGATCGCATGAGGATCGTATTCGTCGCTCAAGGAGTTGACGACCGGCAAGAACGAGGCGATGCGTTCGCCACCCAGAGCACCCTGAAGCTGCTCGCGCAGTCGTTCCAATCGGCGGGCTTCGATCTGGGCGCGGTTGGGAAGATTCCGCACCTCCAGGGTCTGCCGCACTTTGTACTCGATCTGGCGTAACATGCGGCGATCGCTGAACTGACTGAGCGTAATTGCTACGCCGGTTTTACCCGCTCGCCCCGTCCGCCCAATGCGGTGGATATAGGTCTCGACGCTATCGGGGAGGTCGTAATTGATCACGTGGCTGAGATCGGCTACGTCTAAACCGCGGGCAGCGATGTCGGTAGCAACAACAATCTTGACCTGACCGCTACGGAAGCGCTGTACCAAACGCTCGCGCTGGTGCTGGCTGAGGTCGCCGTGGTATTCATCGACGCCGTACCCAGCTGCCTGAAGCTTCTGAGCGACTTCTGCAGCGGAACGCTTCGTGCGCACGAAGATCAATGCCGACTCGGGATCTTCAAGCTCGAGTAAAGGCTGGAGCGCGCGGATTTTGTGACAGCCGCGCGGCACCTTGTAGATACGCTGTTCGATGCGGCTGGGGGTCTCCTGCGGCCGCTCGACTTTCAGTGCAATCGGATCGTTAAGCAGCGTAGCAATCAGATCGCGCACGCCGCGTGGCATCGTTGCCGAGAAAAATGCCGTCTGCCGGTTGTCCGGTGTCTGACCCACGATCTTCTTGACGTCATCCACAAAGCCCATGCTCAGCATCTCATCGGCTTCGTCGAGTACGACCCAACTTACGGTCCCCAGGTGGAGTTTGCCGCGTTCGAGCAAATCGATGATTCGCCCCGGCGTGCCGACAACGATCTGCGCGCCGCGCTCTAGGGAGCGGATTTGCCGGTCCATCGACTGACCGCCGTACACCGTCGCCACCTGTTGGCGGCGATCGCAGGCAAATGCTGTCATTGCCTTCGCCACCTGCTGGGCAAGCTCGCGCGTGGGGGTCAGTACCAGCGCTTGCACGGTTGGATTCTCGAGATCGATGCATTCCAAGAGCGGCAGGGAGAAGGCTGCTGTTTTGCCCGTCCCAGTCTGAGATTGTCCGACTACGTCGCGCCCTTGCAAAAGGTAGGGGATTGCTTGCGCCTGCACCTCGGTGGGCGCTTCGAAGCCGAGCTTCTCAAGCTGCTCGACGCGAGCGTCTGACAATCCCAAAGCCGCAAAAGAATTCACCATCTTTAATTTTTTGTTACCTTCCTTGAAGTTTACGGCAACTCGCGCGTTTTTGGTGATTTTTACCTAATTTTAGTTGCGCGGTTGCAAGCGATCCTGCCGGGTTGCACCGTAGAATGTCGGGCTGCAGCGGATAATGTGGTTTCTAGCGCTGGGGCGAGTACCTCAGTCTCCCGTGACAACCCGTCCGTACAAGTCGTAGACTTCGGAGTCCTCGATCGCGACGGGTACGATCGTACCGAGGGTCGCCGTACCGCGGGCATAGACCAAGCCATCTACCTCAGGCGCAAAGCGCGCGGCGCGTCCGACAAGCTCGCCCGTCCGCGGATTTTCTTGTTCCACCAACACGTCTAGCACTTGCCCTACGCAGGCACGATTCCGGCGTGCGGCAATCGGTTGCTGCAGTTGCATGAGTTCGTCCCGACGGGCATCCATCAACGCTTGTGGCACGCGATCCGGCAAGTCGAACGCGGGGGTTCCCTCCTCCGGCGAGAAGGTAAAGACTCCCACATGATCGAATTCGTGGCGAGCGACGAATTCCAGTAGGTGATTGTGGTGCGCCTCGGTTTCGCCGGGGAAGCCGACGATAAATGTCGTCCGCAGAACGGCTGCGGGCAATGCGGCTTTGATTCGCTCGACGATCGCGTCGTTGACGTGCCCATGCCAAGGACGATTCATGGCGCGCAGAAGGTCGGGATGAGAATGCTGCAGCGGCAGATCTAGGTATGGCAGCACATTAGGTGTCTCGCGAATAGCGGCGATGACAGTCTCGGTCAAACCCGTAGGATAGGCATAGTGGATGCGGATCCAAGGAACATCTACCGTGCCGAGAGCGCGCAGCAGTTCTGCCAGCATCGGTTTGCCATAGAGGTCTAAACCATAGTTGGTCGAAATCTGCGAGATCAAGACCAGTTCGCTAACGCCTTGGTCGGCGAGCTGTTGGGCTTCCGCCACAATCGATTCGATGGAGCGCGATCGCTGCTTGCCGCGCAGGTGCGGGATGATGCAGAAGGCACAGCGATAGTCGCAGCCTTCGGCAACGCGCAGATAGGCAACGCCTTCGGTGGTCGTTCGGTAGCGCGGAACGGTTTCGTCGGCAATGTAGGTGGGTTGAGCGCTGACGGCGCGGACGCGATCGCCGCGTTCGGCCCGCTCGATTACATCGACGATTTTGTGATAATCTCCCGTACCGACAACGGCAACTGCTTCGGGCAATTCGTCGAGAAGTTCTTGATGAAAATGTTGGGCGAGACAGCCTGCAATCGCGATCTTCTTTCCAGCTTCAGCAAGCTCGACCAGAGTACGGACCGACTCTTCGCGCGCGTCCTGGATGAAACTACAAGTGTTTACGATTACGTAGTCGGCGCTTTCTTCATCGGCACCGACATCGTAGCCGGCCTGGGCGAGCAACCCGAGCATGTGCTCGGAATCGATACGATTTTTCTCGCAGCCGAGATGGGTAATGGCGATCGCGGGCTTGCTAATCATAAATGAATGAAATAAATGAATGAATAAATGAGGCTTTCGTGAATTCAGTTAAGAATGGGCTTTTCAAGTGCCCGCCAACATCATTGACTGAAAGCTTACGCGCAGGCACAGCTTACTATCATAACGAATCCACTGGCAGAGACAAGGGTTCCACTGCCGCCTAGAATGTGTGAAGATCGAATTTGCGCTTTCTTGAGCGCGCAACTGCGGCAAGCAATGCGAGCTGCGCAGACAAAAATTCGGTTGCGGTGGTGCAGCGACTTAGAACCCGGTGAATTTAGAGCAGCTATTTGAGACTCCCAAGCCCGTCATCGGTGTCGTACACCTGTTGCCTTTGCCAGCATCGGCGCGCTGGGGGAGCGACTTGGAGGCGATCCTCGAACGGGCCGAGCAGGAAGCATCGGCACTGGCAGCAGGTGGTGCGGACGGTATCATTATCGAAAATTTCCACGACGCGCCCTTCCCGAAGAATTCAGCCGACCCGGCAACAGTTAGCGCTATAACGCTAGCCGTACATCGCATCAAGCAGATTGTCGTTCTCCCCATCGGCATTAACGTGCTGCGCAATGATGCGCGCAGCGCCCTGGCGATCGCGGCCTGTACGGGGGCGCAATTCGTGCGCGTCAACGTACTTACTGGCGTGATGGCGACCGATCAGGGATTGATTGAAGGGCAGGCGCATCACCTACTGCGCTACCGGCGCGAACTGGGAGCGGATGTGGCGATTTTCGCCGATGTATTGGTTAAGCACGCGCGACCGCTTAACTCACCTCACTTAACGGCTGCGGTGAGCGAGACGATCGAGCGCGGGCTGGCAGATGCCGCGATTTTATCGGGGTGGGCAACGGGTGAAGCGCCGAGTTACGAAGACCTCGAAGTCGCCAAGGCCGCAGCCGGTGATACCCCGATTCTGGTCGGCAGTGGGACAACCTGGGATAACATCGCCCAACTGCTCCAGGCAGCCGACGGTGCGATCGCGGCGAGTTCGCTCAAACGCAACGGTCGTCTCAGCGAGCCGATCGACCCGACGCGGGTCCGGCAGTTCGTCGAAGCTGCGCGCCTGGAACCTATCGCGCCGGTTCCCCCATCGACCCCTACCCGCGAACTTTCGTCTTTATAACTCGTCCTGAGTACCGAAGATTGCCGTTGCTTCGTTCTCGGTTGCGATGCGGCATCATTGATGAGTGACTCGCTTTGTGCGGTGCTGTTCGACGGCTACTTCGAGAGCGGATTGGGGCGATCCGCCCAGCAACCGCTGCGACCCCGATGCTGTCAGCAGTTCTCCCGCACGAGTCCTTTGGTATCTGCAGTCAAGCTAAATTCCGAGCACGACCCATGAGCCGCCGACGCAAGCAACTCCCCTGGATTCAGATCTGGTCGCGCCCGCTGATCGGGGCAATCGCCATTCTCGGCGCGATCTTAACCGCTTACCTGACCGTCTCCGCGCTGTCTGGCGCATCTGTTGCCTGTACGGCCGAAGCCGCAGGCAGCGGTTGTAATAACGTTCTCTCCAGTTCCTACGCCAAGGTATTCGGGCTGCCGCTGAGCTTATTCGGCCTCCTGGCTTATCTCAGCATGGCAACGTTCTCGCTCGGTCCGCTCGCCGTGGATCGCGAGCAGCAGCGTTCGCTGCGTAACAAGCTGGAAAACTGGACGTGGCTGCTGTTGCTGGCAGGTGCCACGTCAATGACGGTGTTCAGCGGTTACTTGATGTACGTGTTGGCAACGGAGCTGCAAACGGCTTGTCCCTATTGCATCGGATCGGCGGCGTTTGCGGTCAGTATGCTGATCCTCGTTTTGCTCGGTCGCGAGTGGGAAGATTCCGGACAGGTCATATTCACCGGTATTGTTGTCGGTCTGGTCACGTTGGTCGGGACACTCGGCGTTTACTCTGAAAAACCCGTCGTGGCTCAAGGCGATCGCATTGTCATCACCCAGCCGACATCGCCGCCAACACCAGGCAAAGGATGGCAGATCGACACGCAGTCGGGTGAGGCGGAGATCGCCTTAGCCGAGCACCTAACAGCAGTTGGCGCGAAGAAATACGGTGCGTTCTGGTGCCCGCATTGTCACGAGCAAAAGCAGTTGTTCGGTAAGGAAGCGTTCCAGAAGATCGACTACATCGAATGTGCCGACCCGGGCACCAACGTTCAGAGTCCGGCCTGCAAGACAGCGGGGGTTCGCTCGTATCCATCCTGGGAAATCGACGGCGAGCTTTATCCGGGACTCCAGACTCCTGAGGAATTAGCCGCTCTGAGCGGATATGAGGGTCCGAGCAACTTCAAGTATTTACTGCCGGGTCGCAGTTAGGGCGCGTCAAACGTCCGAGTAGTTTGTGTGGCAAGCTCCAAGCCGCATCGGTTCTGAGCGCGACCGCTCTCCGGAGGCGATCGGCGAGCGCGCGAGCTGCTGCATCCGTTTCTGCGCCTGCAGTCTTCTCGGTCAGTCCTCTGTCTCGGCAACTGGTTCGGCCGTGTCGGTGGCTGGAGCAGATGCGGATGTCTCGGGCGATCGCGTCCAGGACTCGCGGCGTTGGAGCACGCAGACGCATTCGAGGTGTTTGGTTTGCGGAAATAGATCGATACCGACGATGTCTTGGAGCTGGAAGGTTTCGCGACACAACTTGTTGAGATTGCGCGCGAGGCTTTCTGGATTGCAGCTCACGTAGACGAGATGCTGGGGCGGACAGCGCAGGATTTGCTTGAGGACTTTCTTAGGCAACCCGCTGCGCGGCGGATCGACGATCAGGCTCGTGCGTTCGGGTGCCTCGGCCAGCAGAGCTTCGAGGCGGTTTTCGGTCTTGTCGTGAATTATCTCCCAGTTGGGCAGCTGCAAGTGGGTTTGGTTGCGGCGCGCGGCCTCGATCGCGAGCGGATGGTCTTCTACGCCGATGACGCGTGCGGCGAAGGGCGCGCTCATGATGCCGAATAAGCCCATGCCGCAGTAGGTTTCAATGAGTAACTCGGGCGCGAAGTCCCGTATCGGACGGACGGCTTCCTCGATCAAGCGCGGCAGCATCGGCGTACTGCCCTGCCAAAACGCATGAGCGGGGACGACTAGTTGCAAGCTTTCCTCAGTCAGCGGATGGGCGATCGCCTCGGTTAGCCAAGCGACTTCATCGGCTTTGGGTTGTTCGGGACCGAGGTAGGTGTCACCAATGCTGGTCGCGCGAATGAGAATGTTGAGAACGTTACGATCGACGAACTCTTGAAATCCGGATTCTCGCTGTTGTTTGAGGCTATCTTCAACTTCGCTCACGCAAATCGGACACTCGCGATTGCGAAGCATGTCGATGCCTTTGACCTGCCAGAATCCCGGCTCGCCAGGACCGTGGACTTTAATGCTGTTGCGATATGCGTATGGGTGCGTTGAGCCAATAATCCCGCGTAATGGGAGCGGCTGTACGGGATGTTCGGGTTCGAAGAAACTCTCCAAACGCGATCGCTTAATTACGAGCTGTTCGGCATAATCGACATGCTGGAATTGACAACCCGCACAGAGTGCAAAGTGCTGGCAGTGGGGTTCGACGCGGCGCGGATCGGGAGTCAAAATCTCAACCGGGCGCAACACCAAACAGCGCTTCCAATTGCGCAGTACTTGCCCGCGAATGGTTTCTCCCGGCAGCGAGCCCGGCACGAGTAGGGTTTTGCCCTGCAAACGGGTTTCGCCGAGATACTTACTGTCGAAGCGATCTACTGTTACGGTTAGCCAATCACCCGGTCGCAATTGTTTGAGGTCGATCGCAGCTGAATTTACCTCTGTCGTTGGCGCGTCTGTTCCCATGCTTGCCGCTCGTATCAACCGAAGCTCCAGCATAGCAACCGCTAGAATGGCGATTGGTTAACCCACCGATACACCCGGTCTGTGCAATCGCCCGACCGCGCAATTACCCGTCTATGACCGATCTGGCTTGATGAGCGACTTAGCACGTTACTTAGCAAGTTGTAGCTGTAGACGCCGATCGAGCTCGCTGCAGGAAGCGAGGTAAGTCGAGTACGCTATCGAGAATGACATTGCAACCGAGTCCGCTTAGCAACGCTCGCTTTTGCTCCACGGCATTGGCAATTGCAAACCCAGTTAATACTCCAATCGAGAGGCACCCAGCGCGTTGGGCTGCGACCACATCGCTGCCAGCATCTCCGATGTAGGCGATCGCATCAGCACTATCGAGTCGGAATTCTTCCGAGCACAGCATCGCAACATCTACCTCCGGTCGAGCAGCTTTATAGATAACAAACGGATGCGGTTTGCCGAGTTTGATCGAGTTATCCAAAACCGATTCAGCAGCGAGGACTTCATCGTAAGTGACGATGCGATCGCGATCGAAATACTGCAGTAGTCCTAGATCGGTTAGCACGGGCACCGTTTCCAGTTTCGGCCTGCCTGTAGCAACTGCGAGGGTAAACGTTTGGCTCAGTCGGGCCAGCGTTGAGGCGATCGCGTCTGTCGGCACTACCGTCTCGTCACCCGGTAGCACGTACCCTTTCTTCCCTTCGTACCACGCCTGAAAGTTTTCGTAGCAAAGCTGCCACAACTCACTGCGAGTGTCGAAGCAACGCACCTCGCGACCGAGGGTGCGAGTCGCAAATTCGCCAACGAAATCGAGGACATCTGCTCCGCGCAGCGATCGCGTTTCCTGCCAGAAGCGATCGATAACGTCCGCACTGCCGCGAGCGGTAATGTCGCGACCTTGTAACTCGCGACCGAGGGCTTGGAAATTATCGGCAAGGGAGCGATCGCGGTTCAGGATATCGATGCTGTCGGGATGAGCGGCAAGGATACCGATCAGTTGCAAGCAGAAAACGAAGAACGTCAAATCCCAGTTGGAGTTGACCGCGCGGCTCTTGAGTTGGTAGACAAATTCCTCGGAGATGACGCGATCGCCGACGGACTGCAAACGCGTTTCGACGCGATCGCCACCGCCGAAGTAGTTGACCAGTCCCAAGTAATCCCCACTGCACAGCAACTCCCACACGGTCAGCCGTGCGATGTTCCAATACTTCTGCTCGCTCGTAATGACGCCGTCGAGGTCGAACACGAGCAGCTTTAACTTGTCCCGATTCATCGGAGGCTACCTGTCTGAGACTGACTGAACGGTTAGGACCGATTGTCCCCGATCCCGAGGCGATCGAGTTCGGTATCGAGCCGGCTCGGTGGCTCGCTTACAGCGGCCATTTCCATAGCGATCGCCAAACCGAGCAGTGCGATCTCCGGCGGAAACTTCTGCGAATCGGCGAGGTTCATGGTCAAAAACGGGCAACAGAATAGCGCGAGCTTCAAGTCATCGCGCCAGTTTGGATCGAGCCAGCCCCGCAATCGCAACTCAAATAGGAGCGGTTTGAGAACGTGCTCCAGCTTCGATCGCAGGAAACCGATACGCAGCTCGGACGGCACGAAGTCGTGCTCTACAACCAGCGTTTCGCCCTGTAGTTCCCACCGAATCTCGAGTTCGGCAGCGATTTCGCGCGGGAAGTACATCCAAATTGCAAAGACGTTGTGAAAAAGTGGTTTCGCGAGATCCAAAAACGGCGAGTGGCGCCCGGCAAAGGCGGGGTCGAAGTAGATCAACTCGCCCGATTCGCCCCGATCGCCGTCCCAAAAGACGTTGCCGTTGTGCGCGTCGCCATGCCCGATAATTGCCGGAACGTCAGCGCGGGTTGGGTTCAGCCGGGCGATCGCGCGATCGATGACGGCAGCTAGGGGTTCGGAGTAGGCGCGATCGTTGATGCGCCACTGCCAGCTGGCAATGCGCTCGAAGTCAAATTCCGCGCCGGGGAATGCAATCTGCTTGCCGCAGTAAAATTCTGCATAGCGTCCGCCTGTCAAACGATGGAAAAACAGCTGGTGAACGGGCGATCGCGCGTGCTCTTCTGCAGATAACCAGCTCAGGGTTTGTCGATAGATGTCCCACAAGCAATCGTCGGCGTGCTGCTGGGCGGCGAGGACGCGATCGGCGTCGTAGCGTTTGCCGAGTTCGATTTCCCGCGATACGTCAAACAAAGACGGCGCGCTGAAGTAATCGTAAATTAGCAGTTGTTTGCCCCATTCCGTCGAGCTGTAGATCGGTTGAATGACCGGATAGCCTGCTTCGGCCAGAATCGTCGAGTTGTAGTACTCGTGGATGATGCTCTGTGGCTCGACGTGGGTTTTAAAAAACTGCCGATCGCCATCCGCCGTCGTTAGGAACCCGTTGATCGAATTCAGCGAGACTGCTTGCGGGCGCACGGTCACGTCCGCGATCGCAAACGGCAGCGTTTCGTTCAGGAATTCCTTCAGCAACTGGCTGGCTCGGGCGCGATCGCGAAACTGCAGTTGCTGGATCTCAAATAATGTCCGATCCGACACGATCGCTACCTCACTGCGGCGTTTCGATACAGCTACTTGCTTTGTGCTCGATCTCGGGTCTGCAGCCAGGCATCGCGTTCGCGGATCGCCATCGCGTGGGCCGGGAAGCCTTCGTAATCGGCCAGGGTTTGGGTCGTGTGCTTGAGGCGATCGAAGCCCTCGCGGGTGAGGTAACCCAGGCTCGCCCGCTTGAGGAATTCGTGGACCGAGACAGCAGAATACGATCGCGCGAAGCCACCGGTTGGCAAGATGGCGTTGACGCCGATGCAGTAGTTTGCCGTGGGAATGGGCGTGTAGGGACCGAGCAAAATCTCGCCCGCGTGCTGAATTGCCCCGAGCAAGCTCATTGGATCGGCGGTCAAGATTTCCATGTGCTCGGGCGCATATTCGTTGACGAAGTCGATCGACTGCTGCAAACTCTCCGTCAGCAGGATGCCCCCGTGGGTCGAAAGTCCGGTGCTGCAGAACTGACGCCGCCATTCGGGCAGTTGTTTGAGATATTCCGAGGCGTTTTCGGCTGCCTTCAAGCCCACGGCTTCGCTGTGGGTGACCAGTAATGCTGCCGAATCGGGACCGTGCTCGGCTTCCACCAACAAGTCCAGCGCCGCCAAGCGCGGGTCGGTGGTTTCGTCAGCCAAAATAATCGATTCGCTAGGGCCGGCTGGCAACCCGACGTTCGTCGTGCCGTAGAGCAACCGCTTCGCTGCCGAGCCGTAAACGTTACACGGTCCGGTGATCTTGTCGATTTTCGGCACCGTCTCGGTCCCCAGTGCCATTGCCGCGATCGCCTGAATGCCCCCGAGCTTATAAATCTCCGAGACGCCGGCCATCTCTGCGGCTACCAGCGATGCGGGTTCGACCGAGCCGTCTTTCCCCGGCGGCGTGCAGACGATGATGCGCTTGACGCCGGCCACGACTGCCGGAACGGCGAGCATCAGCATGACCGATGGAAACGCACCTTTACCGCGCGGCACGTACAACCCGGCACTGGCGATTGGAGAAACTTTCTCGCCGGCAAACACGCCGGGAGCGATTTCGCCGAGCTGGATTTCCTCGGGAAGCTGCCGCTGGTGTACCTCACGAATGTTGGCGCAAGCATGGGCGATCGCCGCTTTCAACTCCGGCGCGATCGCCTCGCGAGCGAACGCAAACTCGGCTTCCGTAACCTTAAGATTGCCGGTCTCTGCACCCGGGAAGTCAAACTTGCGCGCGTATTCCAGCACGCCTTCATCTCCATGCTGCCGGATCTTGGCGATCGCCTCACCCGCCACCGAGAGTGCCTGCTCGATATCGACTTCAGCACGGCGCTTGAGCGCACTCAGCTCGTTTGCAGACAGCTCGGCTAGCCGGAGAATTCTCATTGCTTCCTTTTAAGGGTTTCCCGTATATCCAACTCTTGGGATCGCAAAGATTATGGTAGCAAGTTCGCCCGACTGCACGGGATGAAGCCTCAATGTTAATCTCCCCCCTGAAATTCTCCCGAGCGACTAGAACTTAAGCTTTCGTTCGCAGCCAAGCTGTCAGCATCTCGATTCCGGGCTCATCATTCGAACTCACTACAATAGTTTGAGCAGCTCTGCTGGATCGATCGAGCTGCCTAACCACCCGAGAGTACCTAGGAACGCGCGACGCATGGGCAGCGAAACTATTACCCTGCTTTCCAAACGCGAAATCGAGAAGATGCGCCAAGCCGGACGCATGGCTGCTGAGTTACTCGATACCCTTACGCCGCTGGTCAAGCCTGGCGTCAGTACTCTCGAGCTCAATGACATTGCCGAACAGTGGACGCGCGATCGCGGCTATGTCAGCGCGCCCCTGGGCTATCACGGCTTTCCTAAGTCAATTTGCACCAGCGTCAATGAGGTTATCTGCCACGGTATTCCCAACGCCAAGGAAATTCTCAGAGACGGCGACATCATTAACATCGATGTAACGCCGATCGTGGACGGCTACCACGGCGACACCTCGCGCATGTTCTGCGTTGGAACACCCTCTCCGGTCGCGCAGAAACTGGTTGACGTCACCGAGGAATGTTTGCGGCGCGGCATCATGGCTGTCAAGGCGGGCGCTCGTATCGGCGACATCGGAGCTGCCATTCAGGACTATGCCGAATCGATGGGATTTTCCGTCGTTCGTGACTTTGTCGGGCATGGTGTCAGCCGTACATTTCATACCGCCCCGCAAGTTCCTCACTACGGCACGCGCGGTAAGGGCAAGCGCCTGCGGCCGGGCATGGTGTTCACCATCGAGCCGATGATCAACGAAGGGACCTGGGAAGCTGAAATCCAGGACGACGGCTGGACGGCTTTAACCAAAGACCGCAAACTTTCGGCACAATTCGAGCACACGATCGCAGTGACCCCAGACGGAGCTGACATTCTTACGCTCAGCGATCGCAACCCGATCGCGATTCCATAGCTCTGGTAGCGTTTGCAACTCAGCTCCTCTGGCGCCGACCGTGTAGCTTTTTCGAAGCCTTTGTCACTCTGGTCGCTACCGACGAGCGCCTAGTAGTGTTAACAACAGGCGTTAGATCGCGTGCCACGCCAGCACGTCTCCGCATCCGCGTCGAGTTTCCTGTCGCCGGTCTGAACCTGGCAATCTTCTGCCAGAACGTCGAACCCCAACCCGAGTTTGCCAATTCGCGGGGCAGTGGACTGAGCCCGTGTTTGGATGTGCCCGACCTCGAAGCAGGCATCGCCCGACCTGGCTGCCTCGGTGATTCGGTACCGAACGAACCTCTCGACTGCGCGGTGTTATGCATTCGCGGCTGCAAGCTTGTGCGGTGTACTCAGCATCCGCGCGAACTGGGTCAAGGAGGAGGAGTATTTGCGATTTTTGGCCGAGAGCCAGCAACTGCAAGACGCCGAGCAGCCGGTCGTGCGCCAACGCGGCACCGACTCGGCCGGATAGGACGCCGGCGGCGGGGACTGGTCGGTATAAAAACGGTCGCACGTCGGGAATATATCCCCCGCTTATGTTCTGAGAGGTTAGAGGTCCAGCGGACTGCGTACGCCCATTCCCCCTCGGTTGAGGACGTGGGTGTAAATCATCGTGGTTTTGACATCTTTGTGACCGAGGAGTTCTTGGACCGTGCGGATGTCGTAGCCGGTCTGCAGCAGGTGGGTGGCAAAGCTGTGGCGTAAGGTGTGGCAGCTGACTCGCTTGGGGATTTCGGCTTGGCGGGCGGCAGTCTTGAGCGATCGCTGCAGGACACTGTCGTCGAGGTGGTGTCGCCGCACTTCGTTGCTGCGCGGGTCGATTGTCCGTCGCTTGGCGGGGAAGGCGTATTGCCAAATCCATGCCTGCGGAGCGTTTGGGTATTTGCGCGCCAGGGCGTGGGGCAAGTAGACAGCTCCGAAGCCTTGGGCGAGGTCGTCAGCATGCAGTTGCTTGACTTGGACCAGGTGCGCTTGCAGCAGCTCGGTCAGGCTGTCGGGCAGGATGGTGAGGCGATCGCGGTTGCCCTTGGCGTCGCGCACGACGATTTGCGTTTGGGCGAAGTCGATATCTTTCACGCGCAGGCGCAGGGCTTCTTTAACTCGCAAGCCGGAGCCATAAAGGAGCTTGGCAAGGAGTTGGTGAGTGCCGCTTAGGCACTGCAGCAAGCGTCGCGTTTCGTCGACCGACAGGACGGTGGGGAGGTGCTTGGATTGTCTGGCGCGAACGGAGTCAATGGCGTCGTCGGTCAGGGGTTGTTTGAGGACGTGGCGATAGAGAAAGAGCAGGGCGCTAAGGGCTTGATTCTGGGTCGAGGCGGAGACGTTACCTACGACGGCGAGGTGGGTCAGAAATGCTTCGACTTCGGGCGCGCCTATGTCTTTGGGATGGCGTTTGCCGTGGAAGATGATGAAGCGGCGAATCCACTGCAGGTATGTTTCTTCAGTGCGGTAGGCGTAGTGCTTGACGCGCCGGGTGTCGCGGAAGCGATCGAGCAGCTTGGGGGGCTTGGTGGCGGAGTCGGTCCTGGCTAGTGGCAAATGGCGATACCCCAAGTCTATACGGGATAAATGCAGCCTAAGTAACTCGCGATCGCGCAGCTAGAATGGTTGCGAAATCTATGCTGTAGGGGGCTCGCGCTTGGCGAAGTTAGTTTCTAAATCCGCTATTGGTGAAGGGTGGTGACCAGAGTCTATACGGAGCAAATGCAGCCTAAGTACAGCGAAATCGGGCTGCTAGAAGGCTAGAGTTCATATCCCACAAAGGATTTGCAGTTTACGATATCGGTTTCTATATCCGCATCATGCAGGAATTGACATCTAGACATGTGCATGCTAAATTCTAAATAATATTAGTATCTTTGGCTCACAGCGATGGGGAAACTCTTGCTCAGGAGAGGCTTTAGGCTCCGGAATGAGCACTAATTATATTTATCATGGTATCTTATCTGGCATATATATCTCGTGATAGTATCCTCAGTTTTAGAGCAGCAATAAAATTTTCTTACAGTTAGGCTATGAGAGTTTTTGTAAGCTACTCCTCATCCGATCAAAGTCACGTCAATGATGTTGAGCAAGTCTTGAAGACTGTTGGAGTTGAATATTTTCTTGACAAGCGAGATATGCACTGGGGAGATGATATTTCTGCAAGAATAGTGACAGAAATATTGTCCTCTGATGCGTTGCTTGTCTTAGTTTCTCAGTCTAGCTTAAAATCACCTTGGGTACAATTTGAAATTGGTGCTGCTTCCGGGATGGACAAACAGATTCTTCCTTTTCTTGCTGAAGGAGATCTGGATGTTCCCGATTACATTCGGCAATATCACTATGCAACTAACCTCGACGATATAGCCAAATATTTCTCGGATCTAAAAGACGATGAGTCTAACTCCGATGGATGGACAGAGGAACAATTTTCGCGCTTCCAAGAGATCAAAGAACAAATAAAGTTCACAGATAAGTGGAGATTTACATTCTTAATGACTGGAAGGACGGGAGTAGGGAAATCTAGTACTATCAATTCTCTAATGGGTGAAGAAGTGTCACCGAGAGGGCGATATAAAAGAACAACAACTAACGTTTTGTGCCATGAAGGTATCATTGATGAGGTGCCTTACACAATTTATGATTCTCCTGGTCTTGCAGACACAGATAAAAGTAAGCAGACAGATTATTCATACTTACGGCAAATTCAGCGTGTTGTAAAGAAAATAGATTGCATGTTGTTTGTTACAAAATTGAATGACACCCGCCCAGAACAAGGTGATCTGAAAACTATCAGGCGTATCACCAAGTACTTTGGTGCTGACATATGGAAGCACGCAGTTATTGTCCTTACATTTGCAGATAAAGTTCACCCAAAACTCTTCCAAGAAACTTATAATAATCGATCAAATTTAATACGAGCAGCAATCAATAATAATACGGAAGGAAAGTATGCCGCTGATATTCCATTTGTCGCAGCAGCAAACGATGAAATTTCCGGGCAACCTATTCCTCTTCCTGATGGAAACATCTGGCTAGGTGAATTATACACAGAAGTATTTTGTCGCATTAAAGAGGAGAATGCAGCCCCTTTTTTCTTCGCAACTCTTAAAAGATTAAAGAAGAAAAATAAAAAGCATGGGAGTAATAGAAGGGACTCCAATAACAATATTGAAATTGATAAAAATCAAGGTAAACGTATTGGAGATCACTTCTCATCTGCATCAGAGGCATGGGAGGCCACTAAGAAGCTGGGTAGAACTATATACCAAGGTTTTCTATCATTCTTTACAGGGGAATGAGAAAAGATAGAATGCACTTCAATACAGCCTTTACCAGGGTAGTGAGGTACTCATATTTTTTTAGATCGATTGAATAGCAAGGGTTTGAGATGTGAGATTGTACCTCACGAGATTGAGAAATGCTGTAATATAATTTAGGCTATGAGATTGATCAAAAATTTTTTACTAAGCTTGAGATATTAATCCTGAAGTCAGAATTTCCTATCAACATATTGCACACGGATGCTCTATGAACACTACTTCTGCTTCTTTTTTAGCTTTTGCTCGTACCGGTGATTGCGAACGTTAGGCAGCAAAAGAAAATAAACACACATAGAAAATAATGTGATACTATGCCATTACTAAAAACATACCATCTCTTTATTAGCTACTCAAGTAGATATGGAGATGCTTATGATAAGCTTGTCAAATTTTTCAATGAACATCCTAACTTTAAACGAATAGATTATTCTGTGTCCAAACTTGACCCAAATCATAACGCACTAAATCAAACAGAACGTTATAACGCGATTAAAAATCAAATATAACCAGTTAATTGTGTGATCGTGCTTGCTGGAGTGTAGAGTACTTATTCAAAGTGGATTAAAAGGAAATTTAGATATCTAAAAAAGTGTTTAATAAACCAATAGTAGCTGTTGAACCATAGGGCTCCGAAAAAACATCTAGTGTGGTTAAAGAAAGCGAAGATATAAACGTAAAATGGCAGAGTTCTTCTATCGTAAATGTTATTCGTAATCACTCTTTTTAGGTGGAATTGTGAAAAAAGCATTGGTCATTGGAATAAACTACTACGAACACAGCTCTTCTCTATCTGGCTGCGCTAATGATGCCCATGCTGTAAAGTCTGTCTTAGAGAGGCATGGCGATGGTTCCGTAAATTTTGATGTTCAATTATTTACAGGGACAGATTCATCTAATGCTGTTACGAGAAGGCAAGTAAAAGACTATATTGGAAGGTTGTTTTCAGATGATAGTGAAATTGCTCTATTTTACTTCGCAGGACACGGACATATTGAGTCCATTGGAGGATATCTTTTAACTAGCGACTCTCGTAGTGGAGATGAAGGAGTTTCGCTTACAGAAATACTAGCACTTGCAAACGAATCAAGAGCTAGAAACAAGATCATAATTTTGGATAGTTGTCATTCTGGTATTGCAGGAATTCCACCGACTTCAGGAAACAACGCAGTGCTTGCGGAGGGTATTACTATCTTAACTGCATCAACTCAGGACCAATATGCGACTGAAGAAAACGGTCGAGGTGTTTTTACGACACTACTAGTCGATGCTTTAAATGGCGTTGCCTCAAATCTAGTGGGAGACGTTACTCCTGGCAGTATATATGCGTATATAGATCAATCACTTGGTGCTTGGGAGCAACGACCTGTATTCAAAACAAATGTAAAAAGTTTCGTGTCCTTGCGCAAAATGCCTCCCACTGTTCACTTGGAAGATTTAAGAAGAATTTTAGAATTTTTCCCTGAACCAGGTTTTCAGTTTTCTCTTGATCCGACATTTGAGCCTGAAATGAAAGGTCGTAGCGTGGATATGCCAAATCCAATTACAGAAAACACCGAAAAATTTGCCGTATTACAAAAGCTTAATCGCGTCAATTTAGTTGTCCCTGTAGATGCCTCCCATATGTGGCATGCAGCTATGGAGAGAAAGACCTGTAGATTAACTGTGCTCGGCGAGCATTACAGGCGGTTAGTAAAACGTGGGAGGATATAGATGAGTGTTACCTAACCCACGCTTGCACACTGACACTCGGCGATCACTTACCTGTTGTGTGTTTTAGTTTATTGCTCGCGCCGGTGAAGCAACCCGTCAGGCTTCCGCCCGTTCTCCTCAGTTACCGTCTCGGTTGAAGGTTTGTTTCAAGGGTTGGCTTGTTGAGAGGCGATTGGTTATGCTTTCAAAAAGCAAGTCACTGCAAACCTAACTCGGCGCCGGAGCCGACAGTCGGAACTCAATCCGCTCGGCCTTCTGCCCCTGCTGCGGCTCACCTTCTGGACGTTATACGGCTGAAACGAAGGCTAGCGAATGGAAACGATCACGAAGCGTAAACTGCTAGAGGATGTCTTTAAGACCGGCGGCTTACCAACATACACATTTGTAAAACCCGTCGAGTATGCCTCGTTATTGATCGCCCTTCGGACTCCT
The DNA here is from genome assembly GCF_000473895.1 of Rubidibacter lacunae KORDI 51-2. NCBI lineage: Bacteria > Bacillati > Cyanobacteriota > Cyanophyceae > Chroococcales > Aphanothecaceae > Rubidibacter > Rubidibacter lacunae. Next base: position 66,915 of record NZ_ASSJ01000047.1, read on the forward strand.
GGTCGAGGTGTCGTCGTTGAAGGCCCATCCGGTATCGGGAAAACCACAGCCGTCACCCAGATCCTCAACGAACTTGGTATTAGCGACTCTGTAATGTCGCTGTCCGCTCGAAAACGCGACGACGTTGCCCAGATCAAGGCCATTCTGAGTGGTGCAGATCTTGGAACTGTCATCATTGACGATTTTCACAAGCTTGATGATGCGACGACGCAAGAAATCGCAGACTTCATGAAGGTGATTGCCGACGAAGAACGCCAAGACGCGAAAATCGTCATCCTTGGTATCAATCGCGCTGGAGAATCACTCGTTCGCTTTGCTCACGACCTCAACAACCGAATCGAGGTTGTAAAATTTGAAGCGAATCCACCTGAAAAGATTGAAGAACTGCTACGTTTGGGTGAAGACGCGCTCAACATCACGATTAATGTCAAGTCAGATGTCATCGAAGCATCCAACGGTGGATTTTACATCGCGCAGGTGCTTGCCCACGAAGTTTGTATCAATGCAGAAATCTTCGAGGAACAGGCAGACCGCACGGAAGTGAATACCAGCTTTGAACTAATCAGAGGTAAAGTATTTGAACGACTAGCCCGAACATTTCGTCAAAGGGCCGAACGTTTCGCTCGTGGCACTCGGTTTCGGCGAGAGGGCCGTGCACCATATCTGCACTTGTTGCATTGGCTTGGGATCTCTGACGATTGGTCGTTGTCGATTGACAAGGCGATTCGAGAGCATCCGCAACATCGTGGAAGCATCGGCCAGATTGCGGATAAGGGCTACCTGAACGATCTGATCTCGGGGGACGAGGAAATCGCAGCCGTCTTGCACTATGACGAGCGTGCGAGACTTTTAACGGTCGAAGATCCTCAGTTTATTTACTTTGCCCGCAACATTTTTTGGGCAAAGTTCGCGTCAGAAATTGGATTTCTTGGAATCAACTTTCCGTCTCGCTACGACATTGCATTGTCGTTTGCGGGTACCGATCGTGCTGTAGCTGAGGGGCTTAACCAGTCTCTTCAAGAAATGGAATTCGAGGTCTTTTACGATAGGAACGAGCAACATCGAATCTTAGCTGAGGATGTCGAGGACTATTTGCGTCCCATTTATCAGTCTGATGCTCAGTACGTCGTAGTCCTACTTGGTCCAGACTTTCCAAAACGTATCTGGACGAAGTTTGAGTCAGAACAATTCCGTGAAAGATTCGGTACTGGTGCAGTGATACCGATATGGTTCAAAAATGCACCACCCGGCATGTTCGACGAAAGCACGCGCGTTGGCGGTCTAGAATACGATCCAGAGAGTGATCTTAACGATCAAATCTCGCATTTCGCCGACACACTTCGGAAGAAAATAGGTGAGTCAAGGGAGTAGGTCGCCCCGCCGTATAACCACTGGGTTGAACCGGAGCCCTCAAACACGTCTTTTTTGTACACAATGTCTTTCGTTCGGGCCCGGTTAACCCGCGCGTTAGGCTTTCGCCCTTTCTCGTCAGTTTCAGTCTCAGTTGAAGAGTTATTTCAGGGGTTGGCTTGTTGGGAAGCGATCGGTTTTTTCTTCAGCAAGCAAGTCACTGCAAACCTGACTCGGCGCCGGAGCCGACAGTCGGAACTCAATCCTCTCGGCCTTCTGCCCTTGCTGCGGCTCACCTTCTGGACGTTAGGCCGATATACAAAAAGCGAGCTGAGTACTGATGGACTAGACGCCCCCACCGAAAAAAGTCGATGTCGCAGCGCTCGAAAAGTGTCTGTAGGATGGGGTTGCTCAATTCCGCATCCCGTTCAACGCTCATCTTCGCAACTGACCACTATGCCAACTGACTCAAATAGCAACGACCCACCATCCCAGACCCCGCCCTCCGTCCTCCGAGAGGGCGGCATCGAATACGGCTTCATCGGCACGCTCCAAAAGCTCAAATACGAATATCGCCTAGACATCACCGATCGCGCCTCCCTGGAAAGAAACTTCCGCAAGAAATTCGAGTCTCTCAACCGTTGTCGCCTTACCGATTCCGAGTTTGCCCGCCTGCTGGATGAAATCGTCAGCCCAGATGTCTTCAGCGCGGCTAAGACTCTGCGCGAAATCAATGCCTTCACCCGTGACGATGGCACCCCGCTCAACTACACCCTGGTGAACCTCAAAGACTGGTGCAAAAACACCTTTGAGGTTGTTAACCAACTGCGCATCAACACCGACAACAGCCACCACCGCTACGATGTGCTGATTTTGATCAATGGTGTGCCCGCTGTGCAGATCGAGCTGAAGACCCTCGGCATCAGCCCGCGTCGGGCGATGGAGCAGATTGTCGAATACAAAAACGACGCGGGCAACGGTTACACCAAGACCCTGCTTTGTTTTCTCCAGCTCTTTATTGTCAGCAATCGCGATCGCACCTATTACTTCGCTAACAACAACACCCGCCACTTCGCTTTCAATGCCGAGGAGCGTTTCCTGCCCATCTATGAGTTCGCGGACGAGGCGAACCAGAAAATCACCCACCTGAACGACTTTGCCGCTCGCTTTTTGCAAAAGTGCGCCTTGGGCAAGACTGTCAGCCGCTACATGGTGCTGATCCAGAGCGAGCAAAAGCTGATGATCATGCGGCCCTACCAGGTCTATGCCGTGCAGCGGATCGTGCAGTGCATTGAGGACGATGGGGGGAACGGCTACATCTGGCACACCACCGGCAGCGGCAAAACGCTGACATCCTTCAAAGCCTCTACCCTGCTCAAGCTCAATGACCATATCCACAAATGCCTGTTCGTGGTGGATCGAAAAGACCTCGATCGCCAGACCCGCGAGGAATTTAACAAGTTCCAAGCGGGCTGCGTGGAGGAAAACACCAACACCGCCGCCCTCGTGCGCCGACTACTCTCGGAGGACTATGCGGACAAGGTGATCGTCACCACGATCCAGAAGCTCGGCCTGGCGCTGGATGAAAACAGCAAGCGTAACAAGCACCGCCGCAAAAGGGGCCAAGCCACCTACAAGGATCAGCTTGAGGCGCTGAAAGACAAACGCATTGTCTTGATTTTCGATGAATGCCACCGATCGCAGTTCGGCGAGAATCACAAGGCCATCAAAGAGTTTTTTCCCAAGGCTCAACTTTTTGGCTTCACGGGCACGCCGATCTTTGAGGCCAATGCCACCCTAAAACAGATCGAGGGCACCCAGGCATCGATGCGCACCACGGAAGACCTCTTCCAGAAGCCGCTCCACGCTTACACCATCACCCACGCGATCGAAGACGGTAACGTGCTCCGCTTCCATGTGGACTACTTCAAGCCCAAGGAAGAAAAGGGCAAAAAGCCGCCTAAGCCCGGTGAAGCGATCGCCAAGCGCGCTGTAATTGAGGCCATCCTGGCCAAGCATGATGCGGCCACCGCTGGCCGCCGGTTCAATGCCATCCTGGCCACCGCCTCGATTAATGATGCGATCGAATACTACGGTCTGTTCAAGACAATGCAGGCCGAGAAGCAGGCCGCCGATCCGGAGTTCAGGCCGCTGAATATCGCCTGTGTGTTTTCGCCGCCCGCTGAGGGTGACAAGGACGTACGCCAGATCCAGGAAGACCTGCCCCAGGAAAAGGCCGATAACGAAGAAGACCCTGAGGGCAAAAAAGCTGCGCTCAAGGCTATCCTGTCAGACTACAACCGCCGCTATGGTGGCAATCACAAGCTCAGTGAGTTTGACCTTTACTATCAGGACGTGCAGAAGCGCATTAAGGATCAGCAGTGGCCCAATGCCGACTTCCCCCCGGCGCAGAAGATCGACATCACGATCGTGGTGGATATGCTGCTCACGGGTTTTGATTCCAAATACCTGAATACGCTCTATGTGGATAAGAATCTAAAGTACCACGGCTTGATCCAGGCATTTTCTCGCACGAATCGCGTGCTCAATGGCACGAAGCCCTACGGCAATATCCTCGACTTTCGTCAGCAGCAGGAGGCTGTGGATGCAGCGATCGCCCTCTTCTCTGGGGAAAAGACCAGCGAGCAGGCGCGGGAAATTTGGCTGGTGGACAAGGCTCCGGTGGTGATCCAGCAGTTGGAGGCGGCTGTGCAGCGGCTCGACAGCTTCATGCAATCTCAGGGGCTTACCACCGCACCGGAGGCTGTGCCGAACCTGAAGGGTGATGAGGCCCGCGCTGCTTTCTGCACCCAATACAAGGAAGTCCAGCGGCTCAAGACGCAGCTCGACCAATACACTGACCTCACCGAGGAAAATAAAGCCGCGATCGCAAAAGTGCTGCCAGAGGAGCGGCATCGGGGCTTTAAGGGGGCGTATTTGGAGACGGCTCAGCGGCTGAAGGCGCAGCAGGGTAAGGGCAAGGGTGCTGCTCAGCCGGTGCCAGACGATGTGGATCAGCTCGATTTTGAGTTTGTGCTCTTTGCCTCGGCGGTGATTGATTACGACTACATCATGGGGCTGATTGCTAAGTTCTCGGCTCCAGGTTCGGGCAAGGCGAAGATGAGCCGGGAGGCGCTGATCGGCTTGATCAGTGCTGATGCTAAGTTTGTGAATGAGCGTGAGGATATTGCGGCTTACATTGGCACGCTGAAGGCGGGGGAGGGGTTGAGCGAAACGGCTATCCGTGAGGGCTATGCCCGCTTTAAGGCAGAGAAGGATGGGCAGGAACTGGCTGCGATCGCGGGTAAGCACGGTATTCCCACTGCGGCGCTGCAAGCTTTTGTGGATAGCATTCTGGAGCGGATGATTTTTGATGGGGAGCAGCTTGGTGACCTGATGGCTCCGCTGGATCTGGGTTGGAAGGCGCGCACTCAGGCTGAGCTTGCGCTGATGGATGACCTTGTGCCGCTGCTGACTAAACGGGCACAGGGGCGGGAGATTTCGGGGTTGAGTGCGTATGAGGAGTAAAAAGAAAGGTGAGAAGTTAGAAGTTAGAAGTGGGAAAGGGCGTCAGGATGAGTCTTTCTCAGTTCAAAATTCTCAATGCTTAATTCCCCGGCTGCGGTTTCCGGAGTTTCGGGGGAAGGAGGGGTGGAAGATGACCCCACTTGGGCAACTTTCCAAATTGGTTCGTGGGCCATTTGGGGGAAGTCTAAAAAAAGAGATATTCGTCTCCACCGGCTATGCTGTCTACGAGCAGCAACACGCTATCTACTCTGACTTCCGAACCTTTAGATACTTCATCACCGAAGAGAAGTTTCGTGAGCTGAGGCGATTCGCAATTGCTGCGAACGACATCATCATGAGCTGCTCAGGAACGATGGGGAAATTCGCGATAATCCCAGACGGCGCAGCGGATGGCGTGATCAATCAAGCGCTACTGAAACTGACACCGAATGGCTACTGCGACATAAGATTTCTCAAAGAGGTTCTCGAACTACCAAGCGTTCAAGAGAAGCTGCTTTCACAATCAGCAGGCGGCGCAATTAAAAATGTTGTCTCCGTGAAGCAAATCAAAGCATTACCTCTGCGACTACCCGGCACTGATGAACAACAAAAAATCGCGGAGTGCCTGAGTTCGGTGGACATGGCGATCGCCGCCCAAGCCCGAAAACTGGACGCGCTCAAGACCCATAAAAAAGGGCTGATGCAGCAGCTTTTCCCCCGCGAAGGCGAAACCCAACCTCGCCTGCGATTTCCCGAGTTTCGGGGGAAGGAGGAGTGGGAGGTGAAGATGCTCGATGAGCTTGTCGATTTTCAATCGGGAGGCACCCCCTCGAAGGCAAATGCTGAATACTGGAATGGCTCGGTTCCTTGGGTGTCTGCAAAAGACATGAAGCAGTTGTTTTTAGCAGATTCAGAAGATCACATCTCGGCATCAGCGGTCGATAATGGCGCGAAACTAGTTCCATCGGGCGCTTTATTGATGCTTGTCCGTGGAATGACTTTACTCAAAGATGTTCCAATCTGCGTTTTGCGCCGCGAGATGAGCTTCAACCAAGATGTCAAAGCGCTTCGCCCCAAGAATAACGTCGATGGTCTGTTTTTGGCATTGTTACTGACGGGTAACAAAAACCGGTTGCTCGAAATGGTCACTATAGCTGGGCACGGCACAGGAAAGCTCGATACCGACGAGTTAAAGACAATGGTGCTAACGCTACCGCGTTCTGCCGAACAACAACACATCGCCAACTGCCTGAGCACCCTCGACGACCTGATCAACGCCGCCACCCAAAAGCTCGAAGCCCTCAAAACCCACAAGCGCGGACTGATGCAGCAGCTTTTCCCATCTCCAGAGGAGGTTAAAGCATGAGCCGTATTCACACCTATCAGAGCTTGCGCACCTTAGTCACCCGCCTGCGCGATGACTTGAACAATCCTAGGAAGCCGACGCAGCTCATCCTCCTCTATGCCTACAACCGCACAGGCAAGACTCGCCTCTCCATGGAGTTCAAGGACGCAGGCAAACGCCGAAACAACGGCGCCGCCGACACCCTCTACTTCAACGCTTTCACCGAAGACCTGTTCACCTGGGAAAACGATCTCGATGGAGACTCCGCCCGCCATCTCCGGCTCAATCCCAACTCCACCTTCTTCAATGGTCTGAGAGACCTTACCCTCGACGAAACGATCGCGGGCTATCTCTACAGCTACGCCGACTTCGATTTCGATATCGATTACACCGAGTGGAAAGTCAGTTTTTCCAAAGAAGTTCTACGGAAGCGACGGGGCGCGGAGCCTGAGCGCGTCCTGGAAACGAACATCAAGATTTCCCGGGGCGAACAGAACATCTTCATCTGGTGCCTCTTCATGGCCATCTGCGAGCGCATGCTCGACGGCCACATCTCCTACCAGTCGAACAAATTCCTCTACATCGACGACCCCATCTCCTCGCTCGATGACAACAACGCCATCGCTGTGGCCTGCGACCTCGCCCAACTGCTGCGCCGCGCCGCCTGCCGCCAAGACCACAATGGCGATCCCGCGCCCATCAAGATCGTCTTCTCCTCACACCACGCCCTTTTCTTCAACGTGATGTGCAATGAGATCGGCAGACCCAAAGCCGGGGAGCCAAAGGTCACTCACAAACGCTACTTCCTCCACCGCCCGAATGGCGACGGTGCCTATACCCTACGCGCCACCGACGACACACCGTATTTTCATCACGTCGCCACGCTCGCAGAACTTCAGCGCGCCGCCCATCCAAGAACGGGCACGCTCTACACATTCCATTTCAACGCGCTGCGGAGCATCATGGAAAAAACCGCCGCCTTTTTCGGCCACCCAGACATCTCTTTTTGCCTCAAAGCCCTAAATAAGGAGGACGATCGAGCGCTCTACAACCGCGCGCTCAACCTCCTGAGCCACGGCAAATACGCCATCCACGAACCCACCGAAATGGGCGACGACAACAAAGACCTGTTCCGGCGCCTACTCACAGACTTTGTGACGACATTCCAATTCGCCCTGCCGGAAATAGTCGAAAATCCACAAGCCGCCGCACCCGCGCCTGCACCCGCTGCATCGCCTCCCGCAGCAACCGTCCCAACCCCATGAGCAACCCCATGAACGACACAAACCAAAAACAACTGGGCAGTATTCTCTGGGGCATCGCCGACCAACTGCGCGGAGCCATGAACGCGGACGACTTCCGCGACTACATGCTCTCCTTCCTCTTCCTGCGCTACCTCTCCGACAACTACGAGACAGCCGCAAAAAAAGAACTAGGACGCGACTATCCTGATTTCCCCTTGGATATTTTGCTCGAACCTGGTGCCGCTACTCCGCTCCAGGCTTGGTATGACGAGAACGAAGCGGATGTCGCGGAATTTGAGAAACAGATGCGCCGCAAGGTGCATTACGTCATCCAGCCAACGCACCTCTGGAACAGCATCGCCCAGCTGGCCCGCACCCAAAACGACGAGCTGCTCAACATTTTGCAGACAGGCTTCAAATACATCGAAGAAGAATCCTTTGAAAGCACCTTCAAGGGACTCTTCTCCGAAATCAATCTTGCCTCCGACAAATTGGGTAAAACCTATGCCGATCGCAACGCCAAACTCTGCACCATCATCCAGAAAATTGCCGAAGGACTAAACGAATTCTCCACCGACATTGATGCCCTGGGCGATGCCTACGAATACCTGATCGGCCAGTTCGCCGCTGGTTCCGGCAAAAAAGCAGGCGAATTCTACACCCCGCAGCAGATTTCCGACATCCTCTCCGCGATCGTCATCCTCGACAGCCAAGAACCCAAAACCGGATCAAAGCAACGCCTCGAAAGACTACTAGACTTCGCCTGCGGCTCCGGCTCCCTGCTGCTCAACGTGCGCAAACGCCTCAAGCACGCAGGCGGCACCATCGGCAAAATCTACGGACAGGAAAAGAACATCACCACCTACAACCTCGCCCGCATGAACATGCTCCTGCATGGCGTCAAGGATACAGAGTTCGAGATCTACCACGGCGACACCCTCACCAACGACTGGGAGATTCTGCGCGAACTCAACCCCGCCAAGCAGCCTGCCTTTGATGCGATTGTCGCCAACCCACCCTTCAGCTACCGCTGGAGCCCCACCGCAAGTATGGGCGACGACGTGCGCTTCAAAAGCCACGGTCTTGCTCCCAAATCCGCCGCCGACTTCGCCTTCCTACTGCATGGCTTCCACTTCCTCAAAGACGAAGGCGTTATGGCCATCATCCTGCCCCACGGTGTACTCTTCCGGGGCGGTGCCGAGCAACGCATCCGCACTAAGCTGCTCAAAGACGGCCACATCGACACCGTAATCGGCCTGCCCGCCAACCTGTTCTACTCCACCGGCATCCCCGTCTGCATCCTCGTGCTCAAACGGTGCAAGAAGCCAGACGACCTGCTCTTCATCAACGCCGCCCAACAGTTCGAGAAAGGCAAACGCCAGAACCAGCTCAAGCCCGAGCACATCACCAAAATCATCGAGACCTACCAATTCCGCAAAGAGGAACCACGCTACGCCCGCCGGGTGGATATGACGGAGATCGAAAAGAACGACTTCAACCTGAACATTTCCCGCTATGTCAGCACGGCGCTCCCCGAAGAGGAGATTGATTTGACTGCAATTCATGCCGAGCTGACGGAAATCGAGGGCACGATTCAAACGGCAACGGCCCAGCACAATGCGTTCCTGAAAGAGCTGGGACTGCCTCTGCTGCCCTGAAGTGCAGATGACCCGTCCAACCATCAACTCGCCGCTTAAGAGACCTGATCTGCCAGCCGCCTAACAACACCCACGCACACCGACCACTCAGCGTTGATTAGTTGTCATGCAAAAGTGATCTGCGGCGGGTGATGGGCACCGTTAGGCTTTCGCCCGTTCTCCCCAGTTACTATCTCGTCTAAAGAGTTGTTTCAGGGGTTGGCTTGTTGAGAAGCGATCGGTTATTTTTTAGCAAGCAAGTCACTGCAAACCTAACTCGGCGCCGGAGCCGACAGTCGGAACTCAATCCTCTCGGTCTTCTGCCCCGGCTGCGGCTCACCTTCTGGACGTTAGGCGACCTTGGCTAGTGAGAAGCGAGATACGAAACGAGATCTGGTCCCTGGCTGCCTCGAGCTTCCAGCACGATGACGGATCTCTGCCGGGCATAGAGCTGGCTAATTTGCTGCCAGGCGAGGTGCCCGCCCTCTATGAGTTCCTTCGCGACAGGTCCCAGATCGAGGGTGAGATGCCGACATTCTGGGATCACGAGCTGGAGCAGAACAGGCCCATATCCTCAGTGGAGAATCCAGCAAGCCTGGTGGTCTCGGGGCGCGCTGACTGCTTTCATTACTGCATCTCCGGAGTGTCCGTTGCCGGGACGGAGTTGCCAGTACTGGGAGTCTTCGTATTCCCAGATTCGGTCGAACTCGACTACAGAATGGGCGAAAATTGGAGGCAGGCCCAGGTTCTCGGCCTGTTCTCGCTTCTCAAGGAACTCCTATCGCTGACACACTCGGCTACGCTGAGGCCGACTTACGACGGCCCACCGGACCCCGGGTCATTCATGGCCGCCTGGAAACTGTTCAACGCCTGAGGACAGCAGAAGAATGCCTCCAGTACCATTGTGGGAGAGGTCGCCTAACAAATCATTGCAGCGGACCCAACCGTCCGCTTCGCGGCCGGCTGGGCCGCTGAATTCAGGCCGTTAGGCTTTCGCCCGGTCTCCTCAGTTTCAATCTCAGTTGAAGAGTTATTTCAGGGGTTGGCTTGTTGGGAGGCGATCGGTTATTCTTCTTGCAAGCAAGCCACTGCGGCTGTATTTCTAAGGAAACTAACCTGGCACTGGTGTTCAAACTGGTCAAGAGCACTCAGAAGAGTTGGCTCAGGATTCGAGGCTTTAAACACCTAGCTGACGTGATTGAAGGAGTTCCATTCAAAGATGGATGTCGAGTCGATGACAACACCGATGTGACCCAGATGCAGGATGCCGCCTAGCTTTTAGCCATACACCAGATTTGACAATATCTCTGTTCGTCCCCCTGCTCGCTGAAGTTGTAGCGATATACCATCTAACTTCGGCTTTCAACGAACTCGCCGGGGAGGACACCGCTCTCCCTGAAGCGCTCACTCCACATCTACTCCTGTCTGGCCGCGCATCCGGAATCGCTCTGCTATAAGCATGCGTGGCCTGTTATGCTGTGGTTGCGCACGGTTTGAATGGGATGCCTCGTACGAGTTGATTTATGACCGTCGCCAGCATTGCGTTCTTCGGGTGGCTTGGGCTAGCTGTGGAGTGGCTTTGGCGGCGACCCCCGATTGTGTCTACTGTAGGCGTCGCACTTTACTCGAAACGGAGCGCCCCAGAAGAAACCTAACAAGAGGTGCAGCCAACCCTTAACCCCTCAGTCACGGATCCTGCGGAACAGGATCGGCGCCTTCGGGCAGGTGGCCGACCCTGGAAGTTAGTTGATTTTAGAGAAAGAGTTGTTCGTAATGGTCAATATGCTGAAAAAAACTCTTACATCTGTTTGCTTGGGACTTTCCCTATTCGTGGGGCTTGTTTTCATAAATATTACTCCTGCCTTAGCCCAAACTAACCAGGAAGCCATTAATGTCCTTTTTTGGAATGTAGAAAGTGGTGGTAGCGATTCAGCTGTAATTGAGGATGAGATTGCTGACCTGGAGGACCAAGAGGGTCCATTTGATTTGATCGGTTTGACAGAGGTTCGTGAAGCCGATGCTACTGGTTATGTTCTTGCATTTGGAAGTAACTACACGGGAATTACCAGTGAGTCGGGTGGTGGTGACCGAATGGTTATCGTCTTCAACCGGGATCGTTTTGCCTTAAAACAAACCACAGAATTAGTTGAGCATAAAGGTGTAGCTCTAAATTTCATCAATAGAGGTGGCAATTTGCGTTTCCGTTCACCATTTGTTGCAACGTTGAACGATCGGTTAACTGGACGGAATCTATTACTTATGGTGAATCATTTAGCTCGTAACAATGGCAGTAATAGCCAAGGTGGTTTTAGAGCACAACAAGCTGAAGGCCTTGTAGCCTGGGCAGAGGACCAGGCTTTACCCATCATTATGGGCGGCGATCTGAATTTGGACTTTAACCTTGACAGTGGTGAGGGTAACGAATCATTTCAGATTCTTTTTGGAGAGGATGATTCGGATAATGAAGAGTACCGATGGATTCGTCCTCAGCCTCTGGTACAAACCAACTTTAGCAATAACCGTTTCCCTGACAGTATTCTGGACTTTGTAACAGTAGCAAGCCAATCTGAAAACTTTCAGGTCATTGAGTCCCGAGTAATTGTTCGTCCTGGGGACTTTCCTGATGACAGCAGAACAAGTGATCATCGTCCTGTTTTTGCAGTTTTGAAACCGTAGATATTGCTACCACTTCAGCCCTCTGGGCTCCAGCAAGGTCGCATGCGGCAGACTTCTTCTCCCACGTATCTCGTCAGGCTCACTTGGTCGATCGCTTTTTTTGCATAGGATTGGAGGGCAGTCGACTTCGTCAAATTAAAGGACTAGCGAGGGGTTGCTTGCCTAACTCTTCGCTGGAGTCGAACGCTCAGGTATACACGATGTCTGTGGGATTTATAGTCCCTTTGGCGCCGCTCAGCTCAAGAACGTTGGTCTTTTCACTATCTCATTTTTTGAGTTTTTCGCGCATAAGTATGGATATCATATAGACCGTAAACTACTTTAGGCGAGTTATGGGATTTCGGTTTAGAAAAAAATAAAGCTCCTGCCTGGTGTATCTATTAATTTGTCCAAATCTGGTATTTCGACGAGTGTAAAAGTTGGTCCATTTAGTTGGAACTCCAGGACTCAAAAGACTTCGGTCAACTTACCCGGACCTTTTTCATGTCAATCATCATTGGGAAAATCGAAGGGTTTGACGAAAGCGAATTTAGTCACCCTGGCGAAACAGGCAGGGATCAAGGGTTACTCTAAACTTAAAAAACAAGAGCTGCAAGTACTCCTTCAAAAGCATGGTATTTTGTAAATCAGAAATGACTTAACCGAGAATATCTTTTCACTGAATATCGGGCGATCGACTCGAGCGTAAACCCCAACTAATTCTTGTCTCCAGTCTAATTACCCCATGTAGCGGGGCGCTCAGGCATAGGCGGCTTGTTATTTATTCAACTATCGTTCGCGCCCCATATGGCAACCCGTTAGGAGCCTGCCTGTTTACCAATATCTGAGTTAAGCTACTTGGAATATTTGGCTTTAGTGATGATTATGAATGCTCCATATATTCGCATCAAACTCAAAAGTGTTCAATATCTCAGGGGATTCATTGGCTATGATTTCACAGTTGCTTTAACTCCCGTATCAGTGTCTTCTATCTCGGTTGCACTAAACGTCAGATTGAAGCGGGGAGAAACTAAGTCTTTAGATCTGGAAGTTCTCGAACTATCGTCTAATACAACTTTTAACCCTTTTACTGATAAGTTTAAGCTTGAATCTCGAGTGACGGAATCAGGGTCTGACGAAACTTTTCCAGATAATTCCCTGACAGCCTTTGAGTTGTCACCACCCACTAAAAGCCAGGAAGATCTTTCCCCTAACCAGAAAACTTGGACTCATGAACGAGAACAAATTATTGAAGAAACAGGGGGCAATCAGTATACTACGCCAAGTGTCACGCTCAAGTTTGTCTTTGAGATCGAAATAAAACAATCGGCAGATCTAACTTCCGATGAGCGAGATGATTTTCCTTTTGGTATAGATGGGGGATTTGATAGTCTCCTTCAAAGTAAAATGATGGCCTCTCGTATTACAGAATTGAGAGAATATGCTAGAGATCGGGCTGCTGGAGTTAGTAATTTCTGTGATTTTCGTAATCTACTGACCTCCATAGATAATATCAACAGCAGTGAACGAGATACAATTCTAAATGATTTTGAGAAGATGGTTGTGTGGCTTGAGATATTTCAAGACCACACTGACAGAGCTGTTCTAACAACAATACCTGTGATAAATAGAACTATTATTTCGTTTAGGCATCTTGACCTTCGAGGGCTTGGCTCAGGCTTTACTTCCTTGCAAGATAGAGCAGTTGCAAATGTTCCTGCTCATATTGTCATTCCGGTAGAAGATGGGCATCATGGTCTTGCTAGCCATATTAGCCACGATCTCAAAGTCCCCGTACCCACAGATCTGCCTAGTTGGGCAAAATTTGAGTCAATACCGCTTATCGGTGGGTTTACTGAAGGGAGTATGGAGAGGAATGAATGGTGGCACTCTTGGCCAACTCTCGATAGTGCTATAACTGATAATGACCCAAGATTCATTTCTGAAGGTTATATACGTATATATACTGCCGAGCGTGAAGGTACTATTTCAGATGCAAGAGCATCATTGGGGACGATCGAAGCTTTCCGAGCCTATAGAAAATCCGGATTCAGTAACTATGCCGCTAAGTGGATTAGCACATTTATAGATCTACAAGAATGTTGAACTATTTATCTATATCTATCATGCTAGGATCTAAGCTGTCAGATGATTATTAGGAAAAGATCTTCTTACTCAATAAAGCTTTGGTACTTACTCTGGACAACATGGGCATTATCACTCTTACTAGTGATTACACTACTATGTGGAATGGCAATATATGATCCGTATTTTCATCCACCCCATATTTATATTTTTCTCGCACTTGTTTTCTTTAATGGTTTAGTGTTTTCTTCTATAATAGGTATGCCCTCATTATTGGTTGGGGTAAGCGTTGAGTCTGCTGCCAATCTAGCAATCGCAGTTCTAGTTGGGTTGGTTCAGTGGTTTTTTATTCATCAAGTTGGTAGGTTCTGGTTACTGAATTGGCAAAATCATAAATGGTATTGGAAGCCACTATTCCCAATATTGCTTGTTGGTTATTATGTAATTACTGGATCGCTATCTATATCTTTACTTGCCTTAGCCGTGGATTGATTCTAGAGAAAATAATCCTCCTTTCTGCATATGGTTTAACGGCTATTTTTGAGTTACATATTTTTCGATTCTATATTTTTAGGTGTTTTTTTCCTAACATACTCTTGCAGTGGACGCGAAGGCGTAGGGATCGGTGTTTTCCGAAAGATGGTCTCACGCCGCTGAAGGCAACCGTTAGGCTTTCGCCCATTCTCCTCAGTTTCAGTCTCAGTTGAAGAGTTATTTCAGGTGTTGGCTTGTTGGGAAGCGATCTGTTGCTCTTCCACCAAGTAAGCCACCGCTAGCTTAACTCGGCGCAGGAGCAGACGGTCGGTACTGAACCTATAAGGCCTTCTGAACCTGCCGCGGCTTGCCTTCTGGACGTTATGCGTGGGGACATGGTTGCAGGTTGTCTGTTGAAGTCGAAAGACTATCTTCATAGGTCTCTCAATCTTTCGTATCGATTAAAGATCTCATTGGTGATTTTGATAGCTATCTGATTGTGACTCGCTAAACATAAAGCATACAACACAGAGTTTGTCGAGTTTCGCATGAGTACAGGTCTACTAACATGAGGGAAGAGTGATCGCAGCTGTTCTGCATACAAACTTGCAAGCCATACAGCCTGAATTGTGTCACGACTCAATGTAGGCTCCATTGGATTTCCAAAGATGTCTAATTGGACCCCCGGAGGCTCACGGTAGATTTGGGCAATCCAGTTTGTACTACCCATAACATTACTCAATTGCTCTATCACTTCTGGATCAGGGTTTTGATCTTTGGGGAGAAGGCGGGTAACACCCATGACTGAGAAATTTACAAAAATATCGCATGTTTTAGTATTTGCCAGTTTCCTCACTGTTTTCCAATCCACTTGCAAACCATAAGGATCTAGAAAAACAAATGCTCGTTGCTTCGATTCGTAGGGAAGTTGCGGAACGATTTCATTACGCAAAACTTCATTGCAGTTGCCCAGGCGTACATCAATTACACAATCTGGAAATTCCTTGCGCAGCCCTTGCACACGCTCTATGCGTCGAGGGGAAACATCTACGAACCAGTAACCATCAAATTGAGGCTCTGTTTGCAAGGCACGTAAGGGAGAGCCATCAATATAGCGTTGCTCATCCTCTTTTGCCCTGGGTCTAACGGAGCCTGCAAAAGCATCTATATAGTAGTAAGCTCTAAGCCAACTTTTCTTCTGTTCATTCATTATGACAGAGTAAGCCTTGAGGTACTTCGCTAGTAGATCTAACTTTTCCTCCGACCACTGTCCAATAAAATCCTCACCTTCGTTCGCAAGTCGACTCATGGTTAGGCTCTCTTTATTTAGAAGAAATTAAATATTTCTTTTCTAACCTATCAGACTTTCGATATCTAGAAATCTTCTGTTTTTGTCACTTATTGATATGGTCATACCAAACGGATGGCATTTCATCCCAGATTTTATCATCAAGTATCCTGCCACCAGCTTTTGAGTGATGTCCTCCCCACTGTTTGAAGAAGAAGGCAACCTGGGCTTTTCGTGTTTGACACAAAATATTTTTAACCCACTCTGGATTCATAGAACGATGTTGGTACCCAGACTCACCGCCAACAATTACCCAATCAATTCCCTCTAAGTTTAGGTTCAGTGAACCTAAAAGAGGTTCGCATGAAAGAAAGCGGACTTTTGCTGGCACTTGTCTCAACGCATCAATTCTGTGAGTATATTGCTGACTCTCTACAGATACACCAACCCAGATGTTCTCAGACCATTCAAGCTCAGACGCTAATTCTGCCATGTTCTTATCACGCTTAGTCAGAACCTGATATATGTGCCAGGGCGTCTCTCGCATTACCGCGAAAATCTTTTGCAAATATGCAAAAGGCACATCTTTATGAAAAAGGTCACTCATGGAATTAACAAAAATACGACTAGGAGTTCGCCACTTCCTTGGCTGCTCCAATCGCTCTGGATGTAGTGTCAGCTTAAAACCTTGTGGAAAGCTCTTAGGAAACCGCTCTGTCAGGGCTTCAGCGTAGCAGTGCCGACAACCCGGGCTCACCTTATTACAACCAGTGGTGGGATTCCAGGTTTTATCAGTCCATTCAATACCAGTGTTAGTACTTGACATTTTTCTAGTAAATACCTTCTAGAACTGATTGTAAACATTATAGTACAAATATTCTGGTCGGACTCCAAGTTCTACACAATTCTTTGGTTGCATTCATATTTCAAGCAGTAGCGACATCGCATAACACTGCGTTGGTGCGGATATAATGGAGGTTGTTGGCGAGGGTTAAGATCTTGCCTCCCGCCGCGCAACTTCCCGTTATGTTACCTGAAGCATCATTGCAGCTCGATCGCGAAACTATTGTCAAGTTCATCGACGCCAGCGTGAATGACCACGCTGAGGCTGAATGACTACTGGAACCGAATTGGGCGAAACCATCTTTGACAATTAGCCACCACGGACAGAAAGTGAATTGGCATCTGTAATCAAAAAACACAACGTCATCCGAATGTCCACATACCAAAAAAAGCACCGGACCGGAAAATCCGGGCGTGTTGAAGCGGATAATCACTTGTAGCTGCCCGGTCATTTTGGGAGTTATGTGGTGGACAGTAGTGCGTGATCTATGGACACAATTGGGCTGCCTATTCAACGATGTCGATGACCACGACAACGGCACACTTTCAGATATCTTCATTGAAGACCTATCTGGATCTGAAGTCGGTGAAATTTACGGATGGCTTCGTTCTCACTCCGAAATCTACTCAGAAAAAGGTCCTCCAACCCTTTGGCATCGGGAACGGCAATGTGATGTACCAATCACTGAACTCGACGCACCAGCACAATTAGTCGTAAACGGGGTTGCGGAGTCATTCCGACATGGGTTGGTGAATCTTGCGTTCGCTGGTACCCACATTCCAGATCTCACCGTTGCAGTGTACCCAGATGAAATCCAGCTTGACTATCAAATGGGGCTCTACTGGGGGCCGTCGCAACTTTCTGCTTTGTTCGAATTCCTCTGGGCCATCCAATAGATGGCTCCGTCTGCTACACTGTCTCAAGCTGCTGAAGGTGACACAGTACGGTCACAACTATTCTCGGATGTTTGGCGTCAATTCAGACTGCACAGAACAGCCACATAACAATCAGTTGCACCGGAGTCGCGGGCCGCGCGGCTTTTGCATATGAACGTTGTTCGCCGAGACCCGGTGAACAGAGATGTTAGGCTTTCGCCTGTTCTCCTCAGTTTCAGTCTGAGTTGAAGAGTTATTTAAGGGGTTGGCTTTTTGGGAAGCGATCGGTTATTCTCCCAGCAAATGAGCCCCTGCTAACCCTAATTGGGCGGTGGAGCCGAGGGTCGAAACTCAATCATCTTGGTTTTCTGAAACTGCCGGGGCTCACCTCCAAAACGTTAGGTTGTGGCTTTGTGCTCAGGACACTTCACCGAATTGACGGAAAGTAATTGCTACTGCACGCAACTCTCCAACTTGTTCTTCCAGATTGTTAATTGCGTTTCTAAGCCTTTCCTTTTAACCCATCTGGCCAATAGACGCACTCCAGGAATATCAATCCCTTCTCCAAGTCCAAGAAGTAAATTCACGAGAGTTTGAAAAATAAGTTTGAGAGGTGTCCTGGAAGTTTATTTAGCAATTTCATATTCATCGAGGATGGCACCAATTTTGACCACAAATAGACCGAGCAGTCGCTGGCATTTTACAAACTCTGCCCCTGGAACAGGTATGCGGCTAAATCCTGGAATAGTCCTATCCTTCAGAGAAAGTCTTTCACACTGACTTTTGAATTCTCTCAATGCTCCACAATGTCCTCCAGTTGAAGCATTCTGAACAAGTCTGGCAGCTTCTTCTACGTCAGCATCTCCTCTTTCTGCTACTCTCAGGATGTTAGTGAGAGAAGCCGCCTCCTCAACTACTTTTTCGAGAAAATCAGCCTTTTCGGCTTTTGACTTTCTCATATAGCTCCACACATCAACAAGTGCAGATATAGCCTCTGTTAATATGCTCACAGTACTTGTTTCCTTTGATATCCAGGATTGGCCTTTCTTTCTCTCAAATATATTACCTTTCCTTAGCTCAGACAGTTTAAGGGCTTCAGGAGCTTTGGTGTCGGATCAGCACTGCCTAACCCTCAGCGCAGCGGATGTGATGGTTAATGCAGTGGATTTCTTCAAGTTCCCAGCAACGCCGCTGGCTTCAAAGACGTTAGGCTTTCGCTCGTTCTCCTCAGTTTCAGTCTCAGTTGAAGAGTTTTTTTAGGGGTTGGCTTGTTGGGAAGCGATCGGTTATGTTTCTGTTTGTGCACCAGTGTGTACCTAACTCAGCGCTGGAGGCGACAGTAGGAACTCATTTCCCTGGATCTAAAGCCCCTGCAGCAGCTCGGCTTCTGAACATTAGCTGTCTATTGCAGCATGCTGGGGTAACACACTAAAAACCTTATCGGACGAAGGTTTGTCACTTAGAGCTTTAATGGCTGCAATGCTCATCATGTCTTACTTTCAGCTGATTTTTTCCAAAGCATGTCAGGCAGACTTACCCTTTCGCGTCGGGAAGAGAGTTTTGAGAAATATGATGGCAGCTGTGTTCATGATAACCGACATCATTCTTTCATTGACTCCCAATTGTGACTGCTAGCAAAGCGGCAAAACTGTTCGATGAGATCTGAATTTTGGTGTTTGCGCCACTTAATTCCGATCGTCCGCTGAAAATCCAAATCTACAATGGGAAGATATGTAATCTCAGTGAGTCTGCGCCAATAGGGCATAATGCTGATGCCTAATCCCGCTCTCACCAAAGAGATAACCCATTCTTCATGACTAGCACGATAGACAACTTTAGGGTGGACATTTGCAGCACTCAAAATTTGGCATTCCTGCTGGAAAAATTCACAATTGACGCGATCGATAAAGGGCTGTCCATCTAGTTCAGCGAGCCGAATAGAAGCTCGTTGAGCAAAGGAATGGCTGGGTGGTACAGCTAACCATAAGGGCTGCCGGAACAGCGTTGTTGAGGTCTGGGACTCGTCCTGAACGGCTGAGTTGCTGCTGGGGCGAAGGCTTAAGACAGTGATTGCCACATCAATGTCTCCCTGCTCCAACCCTTCCCGCAGGGTATCCAAGGTGCCGTCGTGCAGTTCGATCGCCACATTCGGGTGGTAGTGCTGGAACCCGCAGACGAAATCGGCTAGATCGGCAACCCGCATCGTTCCCAGAACGCCCACTCGCAAGATTGGCTGGTTATGAAATCCCTTCATTTCATGCAAGGCCGCATGGTACTGCTCCACGATCGCCGTTGCCCTCTCTAGGAACGATCGCCCTGCGGCTGTTAAGACCGTGCGTCGCCCTCCTCGCTCAAAGAGCGTCACGCCTAATTCTTGCTCCAGCTTCTTAATGCCTGTTGATAAAGAAGGTTGAGAAAGGTAAAGCCGCTCGGCTGCGCGTGAAAAATTACCTGTTTCCGCAATCGTCAAAAAATAGCGCACTTGATAGAGATCCATAATATTGACGTTGCCTATAGCTTCTATTGTGATTATAGCCTTGCTCAATAGTTTAGCGTACAACATCATAAGTGACATGGAAGTCAGAGACGGGTTTAATCAATCCCTACTCTCGCTAATAACACGAAAGGTTTTAATCATTGGAGGCAGCACGCAATGACCGCTAAAGCTCACAAAAAAACCATAACCAGGCCGATCGTGGGCAAACCGTCTCCGCCGCTGGAGGTGAACGCATTGGGCGGAGGGGTTTGGAAATTAGGTGAGCAAAGGCCTGGACATTACACAATGGTTGTCTTCTATCGAGGTTCGCATTGTCCCATTTGCCAACAATACATTACCGACCTGGATCGAAAGCTAGATGTCTTTGTAAGGTTGGGCGTAAGCGCGATCGCCATCAGTGGTGATACGGAAGAAAGAGCCAAACACTTCCAAGAAAAAGGCCATCTTCAACAGGTCACGATCGGCTATGGCTTACCCCCTGAAGTAATGTGTCGTTGGGGACTCTATTTGAGCCGGAGACATTTTGAGGATGAACCGACATTGTTCTGTGAACCTGCTTTGTTTCTAGTCAAACCCGATACCTGCTTGTATTTCGCCAATATTGGCACACATCCCTTCTCACGAGTCAGTTTTGATTTCCTACAGCAAGGACTGGAGTACATCATTCCCCGCAACTATCCCTTTCGTGGCACCGAATGAGAATAAAAAATGGTTTCGCAACATCCTTAGATCGGTTAATCACTCATTGGAAGTCTATCATGAGCAACATCCGTTTTGTTACAGGTTTCACGCACGGATTCATTGACTACGCAGGTGCCTTTATCTTAGTCACAGTTCCTGTGATTGCCAATTTTCAAGCAACCTCACCGGTGGCATTTTGGCTGTCCATTGGAGCAGGTTTGGCGTTGTCAACTTACAGCCTTTTAACTGATTATGCCCTCAGTCTGAAGAAATTAATCCCACTGAAATTGCATCTTTTTTTAGACATGTTTGCCAGTGTAATGTTTTTGATTGTGCCGTTCTTATTCGGATTTGAAGGACTGGTGAAATGGTTTTTCCTAGCCAATGGCGTTTTAGTTTTAGTTGCGGTTATTTTGACAGATGACCGTCCTGTCAATCGTTCGGTCTCACTGAATTGAGATGAGGCGATCGCCAAAGATAGATCATGGCGATCGCCTGTAGAAAAGTCACCCTTTAAGTTGAACAAGGAGAAAATCGATGAATGGACCCCTATTTTACTTAGCTGCCAGTGGAATACTTTGCGTATTACTATGGACTCCCTATATCCTGAACCGAGTTTTTGTCTGGGGGATTCCAGCCTTTGCCAGTAACTATCCCAGCAAAAAATTTCCAGCTGAAGTACCCGCCATTCCGGTTTGGGCAGAGCGTGCTCGACGCGCCCATCTCAATATGGTAGAGACCCTGCCAGCCTTTGCGTCTGTGGTGCTAGCTGCATATCTGACTGATGCCAACAACAGTTCCGTTGCTAGTTGGGCGGCAGTCTTCTTCTGGGCACGGATATTCCATGCCAGTGTCTATATACTTGGTGTGCCTTACTTGCGGACACCAATCTATCTGATCTCTTGGGCGGCTGTGCTGATGATTGGTGCTACGGTTATTTTAAGGTAGTTGAACTAAATAGTTGAGATCGTCATGGATGCGATCGTCGAAGATGCCCCTTGGGCGATCGCACTAGGTTTTATAAACCTCCGTTTAAAAGGTTTGTCAGACAGTAATACATGAATCGTATTGAATACATAAAGCTTGATAAAATCAATCCCAAAGAGTTTGTAGAATTACTCAATAAGTAAAAGGTTAGAGAACATTTAATAGCTCATCAGTTGTTTGACATGGAGACAGTAAAAGCGTGGATAGAGACAAAAATTGAGGCCGATTCCTCTCCGGGGTGTAAAGTGCGGGCTGTTGTTGTAAATCAGCAACTTGCTGGTTGGTGTGGAATACAACTTGAAGGCGAAAAATATGAAATTGCAATTGTCATTGATAATAGCTATTGGGGTCTGGGACGAAAAATATTTCGTGAAATAATGGTCTGGGCAAAAGATTTTGGTCATACAACGGTTTTTATACACTTACTTTATTCACGACAAGAATATAAGTTTTTACGAAAAATCTCTAAAAATGTGTATGAAAGCAAGCTTTTTGGTAACAAATTCAGAACTTATGAGATATCAATATCATAGAATTGCTTGGTGAGAATAGACACTACGGATCAATACCTGCTGCTGAGCTCATCGCGATGTACATATAGAGGGAAAACGAAATATATGGAGTTTGTCATATCGGAGCCTTGACAATAGCTAGATAAAATAGTTGGTCTTTAGATGGTTGTGGTTAGAGGTTTCGGGACGGTGTTATTGGGATTTTTCGATTGCTAAGCTAATCGTTTCGAGCTTGGCGAGATCGCAGCCCATACAATCTTGGCAGGTTTCAAGAAAAATCGAAAAGCACCCCAAGGTTTTGCATTAGAGGCGAAACCTCTCTACCCAATTCACTGCAAGGGACATCCGACGATTTTGTAATTAAAGCTGGATTTGCGATCGGCACTGAGTTCTGACCCTTAAACTTTCGGCCGTTTTCCTCAGCTTTCGTCTCGACAAATTGTTTGTTTAAGAGTTGGCTTATTGGGAAGCGATCGGTTATCCTTGCGATACGCGAACCACTGCGAACCTATCTGGGAACTGGAGCCAAAAGTAGATCTCAATCCTCTCGGCTTTTGCCCTGTCTGCGGCTCAGTTTCTGAACGTTCGGAGGTCATACAGAGCCTTTGCTCTTAAACTATGGAGAAACCAAATGATCTGATACACAATTCTCGGCACTAACGATCTCGAGCGAGCCGCGAGGTTTTACGATGAATTGCTCAAGGTTTGTGGCGCATCGCGATTAATGGAACTAGATGGATTTATATTGTGGGGCACATCGTTAGATCGAGCGTGCGTCGCCTTAGTTAAACCATTCGATGGAGAAGCAGCTTCTGTTGGCAATGGCGTGATGGTAGCTATTCGGTCGTCCTCGCGGGACGAAGTCAATGCACTTTACAACAAGGCGATAGATCTGGGCGCTGCAGACGAGGGTGCTCCGGGTGAACGCATGGAAGGTTTTATGCAGGATACTTTCGCGACCTCGACGGAAATAAGCTGAACGCTTTTGTATCGGGCTAGCAGCACGACTACGGTAAATGCAGCGTAGCCTAAGAGACCATTTGAAAATCCTCATTACATGTAAGAAAACCCACACCGTCTAAGCTCTTGCTACTGAAACGACAGCACCGTGTGAGCCATCCCTCGGCATTGACGGCGATCGCTTCACTCAGTTTGACCGAGGAAATAAGGTCTCAATATGGCAACCGCCGAGGGAGTTGCTACTGCAACCCCACGCAAAAAACCTATGGGTTATCGTTCGCGCATGTGGTTGCTAATCGATAACCCAAGAACCGTGATCGCGCCAATGTTGTTCGCAGAGGGCGTGCTGGAGGTCGGTCGAGCTGATGTAACCGTTGGCGATCGCCAGCGCTCCCAAATGCAGGCGAGTGCGAGATTGTTGCTCGATAAGGTCCTGCAACTGCTCGGCGGTAAGAACTTTGCGGCGCAGAAGAATCTGTCCTAACTTCATGAGCGGTGCAATGCCCAAAACACTACCTAAACGCGTCTGAGTGGAGTTCCTGCAAGCGGTTGCTGGAGTATCTTTGACTCGTTTTCGATTGTGCGAGCGGTAAACTTTCGACGAAACTCCTGCAAACATATCGCCCCGATCGCGTTACGTTATGCCGATTGCCGTTTCATACCAGCTCGAAGAGGGTCGGTCTAGTCGGTATTTGCTAGTCGGTATCTACAGGGCGTTGCCGGATGTAGCCTGCGTGCGCCTCCATCTCAGGCGAGGCGCACGCGTGCTCTAGCGATAAAATCGCCTGCTGCTTGGAGCGAGGGTGTTGCCGAGACGCACCGTGGGACGACTGCCCGTCCTCAAGACTGGAGTCGCGACCTTCTAAATTCCAGTAAAGTCATTAGGCCGCAGTAGGTTTGGTGTAGGGGTCGAAGCGAAACGGTAACGCCACGAATACACCCCCTTTAATAGCTCGGTATGCTAGACATCTGGCGTGTCAATGTATCGGCGCTAGAACTCACCGCGCTTCATGCGATCGCTGTTCTTGAAAGGAGAACAATAGGTGTAGTACATCCTCGGAATCGCATGGGTGCACTACCTCGTAGCCAGATGCGAGGTAAATGCGAAGCAGCAGCCTACCAAGATTGGTGTTTAACTGCTTGAAGCTCGCGACCTGAGGACAGACACTAGTGCTTCAAACTACGCACGCTAGTGGATAGTTTACAGGAGTTTCAGGAGATGTGTCAGCCAGTCAGGCTCGCGCCTGCTTTGACTAAAGCAAGTCAATAGACTTTGAGTTCTATTCCTGCAGGCGTAACGACCTCGGTCGGCAGGAAACTACTGCGATGAATTCGGTGGGTTAATCCCGGTTAATCCCAGTCAAACTCTAAGAGAGCACCACCAAGCAGTTCGCGGATAGTTCTGCGCAGGGTCAGGATTTCTGCTTGGCTGACTTCGCCGTCGGCTTGGATGAAGCTGCGGATGGCTTGCAGTTCGCCTGCAGAGAGCTTGCCGTCAGCGAGGGAGCGTTCGATAAGCTTTTTAAGTCGATCTAAGTGTTCGCGCTCTTCCGGACTAATCTCCTGGTTTTTCTCGCTTCCAATCTCCACAGATCGACTCCTTTGTCGTTGGTTTTCTTGTTGAGTTGGGTGGCTGCTGCGAGCAGGGGTCTTGCTACCATTTAAAGCGATGTTGCAGAGCGCTGTCCAGCCTTCCGTTACAAAAGGTCGTGGAAGCTATCGAGCGCAGTTTGGGGCTTGCTATCGCTGCCTCCCACCAGATCGGCAACCTGGCATCAAGGAGCGATCGCCTTTCGATGGCGACGATAAAGTCTATCGCAGCAGTTGCCACAAAGTTTCGCAGTGACAGCATCCATTTTTCAGCACCTTGCCAGATTGTGGTTTCCCCCCGCACGACAGCCGATTTGCACTGAAGATATCGAGCAATCGACCTACCAGTAGTATTTCTACTCATTGTTCTGACAATCCCTTTGGAAGGCTCGACAAATTACAGTTGAGTATCAAGGTTTCCCGACTGGTTTGTACGATTCCCCACATAGGTTCCAGACGAATGTCTGCAGGTACTCGACGATCGAGCTGACGAATTTTCTGCGATCGAATGGTCCAATAATGGCTCGTCAACGCGGACGAATTTTATTTATTCTCCCAAATAGTAAGGGCGCGATTGTTCGTGCACCCGAACTGACGTGAGGGAAGTGGACTCCATATGAGGTTGCGCCGGTCGCTAAGATGGACTTGCAAAGGAATGGATGCCCCGGTCTGGCGCATGTTTGGAACCTTTCAGCAAAGTCACATCCGCATCGAAATCGAGGCGACCGCAGCGGCAATCCGCGACAGCCTAACGCGTCCGAGCTGTCTGCAAGAATGGCTGTGGCCCCAGCGCTTGCAAGCCGACCTGCCCGAACGGCTTCATCCCGGGCTGCACTTCACCAGTTGGTTAGGCCCCGTCGCGATCGAACACGATGTCGAAGTCGTGACCGATCTCGCCCTCCGCATGTTGCTCAACAAAGGCATCGACGGCTTTCACGAATGGCATTGGGGCGACGGTTGGGTGCAGTCGCGCCTCGAAGGCATCTCGCTGCTGCCCCTCAATCTCGGGCAGACCCTATCGCTTATGAAGCTGCGGGAATACATCACCCAAGGCGATGGCGACCTCGCCGCTTGAGCGCGCGGCTGCAACGCATCGCCGCGCGACTTACAAAAGGGCCGCGATCGGCGAATGGCTAGCCGTTGCCCTTCAGCTTGGCGGTCAGGATTTTATTGGCTAGCTTCGGGTCTGCCCGACCGCCCGTTGCCTTCATCATCTGTCCCACGAAGAATCCCTGCAGCTTCGTTTTGCCATTGCGGAACTGCTCGACTTTGTCCGGATTCGCCGCCAGCAACTCGTCCACGACTCGCTCCAACTCAGATGGGTCCGAGATCTGGGTTAGCCCCTTGCTCTCGACCAGCTTCTCGGCCGAACCGCCTTCAGTTAACAACTCTGGCAAGATCTCTTTTGCGATCTTCCCGCTGATCGTGCCCTTGGCAATCAGTTGTACCAACTCTGCCAGCGTCGCCGGCGTCAGCGCGATATCCGCGATCGCCAGCTTGTTGTTGTTGAGGTATGCTGCCACATCCTGAGTTACCCAATTGGCCGCTTGCTTGGCGTCTGCTCCGGCTGCCACCGCTGTCTCGAAGTACTCTGCCACCAAGCGATCGTCCGTCAGCACCCGCGCGTCATACACCGACAGCCCCAAAGACTTGGCATAGCGATCGCGCTTCTTTGCAGGCAGTTCGGGCAACTCGGCTGTCCAGGTATCCAGTTGCTCGGTAGTAATTTCCAGCGGCGGAATGTCTGGCTCTGGAAAGTAACGGTAGTCACTCGAACCTTCCTTCTTGCGCATGCTCGTCGTGCGTTGCTTGCCCTCATCCCACAGGCGCGTCTCTTGCACGATGTCCTCGCCGCTTTCGATTGCCTTGACTTGGCGCGCGATTTCGTAGTCGATCGCCTTTTGGATCGCGCTAAACGAGTTCATGTTCTTGATTTCCACTTTCGTGCCGAACTTGCTCGCTCCTTTGGGGCGCACCGACACGTTCACGTCGCAGCGCAGCGATCCTTCTTGCATATTGCCGTCACCCACGCCGAGGTAGCGGACCGTCCGTTGAAGCTCCTGGGCGTACTCCGCTGCTTCTTCCCCGGTGCGAATATCCGGCTCCGAGACAATCTCCATCAGCGGCACACCGCCACGGTTGTAGTCCACCAGTGAGTGGGTCGAGCCCGACAGGCGATCGCTTCCCACGTGCACCAACTTCCCCGCATCTTCTTCCATATGCAAGCGCGCGATCTCGATGCGTTTGGAGGTTGCCTTCCCTGACTGCTTGTCGTACAGCTCGATCGTCAAATGCCCGTGCTCGGCGATCGGCATGTCGTATTGAGAAATCTGATAGCTTTTCGGCAAATCGGGGTAGAAGTATTGTTTGCGATCGAACTTGCTGTACCGTGCGATCTCGCAATTTAGCGCCAAGCCCATCTTCACCGAGGACTCGTAGACGCTCCGATTGAGCACCGGCAAAACTCCGGGGTAGCCCAAACATACCGGACAAACATTGGTATTAGGAGGTGCTCCGAATTCGGTAGAGCAACTGCAAAAAATCTTTGATGCGGTGTTGAGTTGGCAGTGGGTCTCCAACCCAATGACGGCCTCGTACTCGGTCTTAACAGGTGCAGCAGCAGTCATAGTCGCAACGGAGTGTGCTGAGAATGCCCTCATTGTATCGCCGCGATTCTGCCCGAGCTGTGCAACAATCCGGTGTCGCCGTTGGGCGATCGCGCCTGGTTACCTTCCCGGGCATCTTCAACCGCCGCGCCCGACAACCTGCTTGTCGGAGAGGGTGGTGTCGGCGATGAAAACTCTAGCCTTGCGATCGCCCGTTGCGGAACCTGCGTCCCGAAGTTCCCGGATTCCCCCATCTGTGTATTCACCTATAAGAGGTTTAGGCATTAAATTTAAAAACTTTGTTTGTTAAGCTTGTCTGGCTGGGGGAGAGAGACCCGGTAAATTGGGAGAATGAGGATGCAACTTTATGGAAGTCGAACATCAATGTTTTTGAATGGAGGAGGGGATTGTTAAAAACTCCCACTGTTCTATCTTCAACCCTTCTGGCTGAAAAGCGATCGCCCCATGCTATAAGACTCGGCGATTGCTATGGTTTACTGCCCGCGAATTTGGATGATTTCGTTCAAGATACTATCCAAACTGCCATTGGCATCCCAGTCGGGCATTCAGAACGTAAACCGCTGCCTCAATACAAGTTCCTCATCCCAACGTTCGTTGTGTTTCGTCAACACTAGCCGGAGCAGTCGAATACAGCTGTAATACAGCCTTTTACGATATCTTTTTATGGACATGGATGGAACCGCTCCCCTCCAGCTCGAGATGGTGCCGTTGAGGGTTCTCGCCTTAGGTGGCGCAGAGTCCTCCCGCGCGCGAGCTGCTTGAGATCTGGCTGCAGGTAAACATTAGGCAGCCTTACCAAACCCCCCGACCTTCATTCCGACTACTCCCGACCGGCTTCCCATCCTCCTCCTGTGCCCAGTCTGTTGTAATGTACTGCCCCAAAGATGCGACTCGCATACTACAGATTTGCATCCTACAGAACCAATTGCCATCAAGTAGCTCGGGACAACTTCCGTACCCCGCGCGTAGCGCTTTTCGGACCTAGTGAATGCCCGGTTTCGTTCCCGAACTTGGCTCAGTCATCTTTGTATGCGTCCATGCCGATGCAAGAGCAGATCAAGTTGCGATCGCCATAGGCATTGTCGACGCGTCCGACTGAAGGCCAGAACTTGCGATCGCGAACCCACTCTGCCGGGTAGGCCGCCTGCTCGCGGGTGTACGGCCGCTCCCACGCATCGGCTACAACCACAGCCGCCGGATGGGGCGCGTGCTTGAGAACGTTGTCGTTTGGGTCGGCCCGACCGTTTTCGATCGCCTCTACTTCTTTGCGAATGGCAATCATCGCCTCGCAGAAGCGATCGAGCTCGGCCTTCGTCTCGCTTTCGGTTGGCTCAACCATCATCGTGCCCGGTACCGGCCACGACACCGTCGGCGCGTGATACCCGAAATCCATCAGGCGCTTCGCCACGTCATCGACTTCGATACCCGCGCGCTTCTTCAGCGGGCGCAAATCCACCACGCACTCGTGGGCTACTAACCCTTTGTCACCGCGGAACAGTACCGGGTAATAGGTGTCGAGACGGCGCGCGACATAATTGGCGCTGAGAATGGCAACTTTCGTGGCTTGCGTTAAACCTTCGGCACCCATCATCGCGATGTACATCCAGGAAATGGGAAGGATGCTGGCACTGCCCCACGGAGCTGCCGAAATTGCGCCGATACTGTCGGCACTGCCCGTGCCTACGACACCGTGACCGGGTAGATATGGCACCAAATGGGCCGCCACGCCAATCGGTCCCATGCCGGGACCGCCGCCGCCGTGGGGAATGCAGAAGGTCTTGTGCAGGTTCAAATGGCAGACGTCGGCTCCAAAGTCGCCGGGACGGCACAACCCGACTTGGGCATTGGTGTTGGCGCCGTCCATGTAAACCTGACCGCCGCGCGCATGGACGACCTTGCAAATGTCGCGGATGTGTACCTCGAAGACACCGTGCGTCGACGGGTAAGTTACCATCAGCGCTGCCAAGTTATCTTTGTGCTTCTCGGCCTTCGCTGTTAGATCGTCGAGGTCCACGTCGCCGCGCTCGTCACAGGCGATCGCCACTACCTTCATGCCGCACATCACCGCACTCGCAGGGTTCGTGCCGTGAGCAGATTCTGGGATCAGACAAATGATTCGCTGGGATTCGCCGCGCGCTTCGTGATACTTGCGAATCACCTGCAGTCCGGCATATTCCCCTTGCGACCCGGCGTTCGGCTGCAACGAGATTGCAGCGAAGCCGGTAATTTCTGCCAACCAGGCTTCTAGCTGCTCGAACAGGATTTGATAACCTCGCGTCTGGGACTTGGGTGCAAACGGATGGAGCTTGCCGAACTCCGCCCAGCTAACCGGCAACATTTCCGCCGTCGCATTGAGCTTCATCGTACAGGAGCCGAGCGGAATCATCGATGTTGCTAGGGTGATGTCCTTGCCTTGTAAGTGGAAGATGTACCTTAGCAGCTCGGTTTCAGAGTGATAGCTGTTGAAGACCGGTGCGCTCAGGTACTCGCTCGTACGTGCAAAGGGCGCGGTGTATTCGTATTCGGCATTGGCCCTCAAGTCGGCGATCGCGAAGGGCAAGTTGTCGGTGCCAGCAAAGATTTGCAGCAAATGGATCGCGTCTTCCATAGTCGCGGTTTCGTCCAGGGCAACGCCGATTGCCTTGTCGTTGTAATGGCGTAGGTTGATGCGGCGCTCGCTTGCAGTGGCATGCACGGCCTCGGCGCTGGACTGTGGGGAATCGGGAGCAATTGTCACGCAAAGCGTGTCGAAGAACGGCTCGTTACCGAGGTCGTAGCCCAAGCGACGCAGCCCGGACGCAAGCAGTGCGGTTAGGCGATGCACGCGCGCAGCAATGCGCTTGATGCCCTCGGGTCCGTGATAGACAGCGTACATCGACGCCATTACGGCAAGGAGAACCTGTGCGGTACAGATGTTGCTGGTGGCCTTATCGCGGCGGATGTGCTGTTCGCGAGTTTGCAAGGCCAAGCGCAGAGCGGGGCGACCTTGGGCATCGTGAGAGACGCCGACAACGCGGCCGGGGATGCGCCGCTGGTATAGATTACGCGTAGCAAAATAGGCTGCGTGAGGGCCGCCGTAACCCATGGGTACCCCGAAGCGCTGCAGGCTGCCTACTGCAATGTCGGCCCCGAACTCTCCGGGCGGCGTTAGCAGCGCCAGACTCAGCGGGTCGGCCGCAACCGTCACGATCGCTTTGATGGCATGGGCTTGCTCGACAAAAGCGCGATAGTCGCAGACTTTACCGTCGGTAGTGGGATATTGCAGCAGCGCGCCAAAGATCGGGGTGGAGAAATCGCAGGCGCGCCAGTCGCCGACAACGACCTCAATGCCAAGGGGCAAGGCGCGGGTACGCACAACTTCGATGGTCTGGGGATGACAGTCGGCCGCGACGAAGTAGGTGTTGGCTTTGCTCTTTGCAACGCCAAGGCTGAGGCTCATAGCTTCGGCAGCGGCAGTTCCTTCGTCGAGCAAGGAAGCATTCGCAATTTCCATGCCCGTGAGATCCATCACTAAGGTCTGGAAGTTCAGTAGTGCTTCCAGGCGACCCTGAGCGATTTCGGCTTGGTACGGCGTGTAAGCAGTGTACCAACCGGGGTTTTCTAAGATGTTGCGCAGGATGACGCCCGGCGTGATGCAGTCGTAATAGCCCATCCCGATGTACGACCGGAAGACCTGGTTCTGCTGCGCGATCGTCTGCAGGTCATTCAGAGCAGCGCGCTCGCTGCGAGCCGGCGGCAGCTTGAGCGGGCGCGGCATCCGGATTGCAGCCGGGACAGCGTCGTCGATCAAGGCGTCGAGGGCTGAATAGCCCAGCGCTTTGAGCATTTCCTCAACTGCTCCGGTGTCCGGACCAACGTGACGGGGGACGAAGGAGTCACCAAGCCCGAGCAGTGCGTTGATATCGGACGACTGCGGAGCGTTTGCTGCAGGAGCCGGAGTCAGATTTAGCATGGACAACCGCTAGTTGGGTAATCGGCAGTAGGCGCATTTGCGTAACGCCTACTTGTATTTAACAAAAAGATACATAAATCGGGCAATTTGCTCGCTTGGCTGCAGCTCTCCCTAAGACGATTCCCAGGGGCATAACGAGGGGGGTCAGTCGATTGGCGATCGAAACTCGACCGAAAAGCCCTGGCTTTAGACGGTGTCGGTCCTTACTTATATCGGCATTTTCTATCTATCAAGCAACTAGTTCCGCCCGAACGGAAGTGATTGGACAACGACCGAGGCGATACCTTGGATTGAAATCGAGAGATCGGTGTACGCGTGACTTGCAGGGTTTAAAACGCGAATGGAGGAGATTTTCACAGGACATGCCGCGATTTTCGCGCCAAGACTGGATGTTCGACCACTATCCAGCGGGTTAGCGCGAGCTTGCTGCTAATTTCAGCACATTCCCTATATCAGCCCCATCAACTGCTCTGGGCAGTCGGCAATCGTAACGCTGATAGGGGATGCCAATTCGGTAGTAATTCTCGGGGTCGCGCTGGCAGGCGCGATCGCCCAGCTGCAGACTATCCGGGAATGACCGTCGCCTTAACCCAGGACCTACCATCCATAAATCGTCAGCGGCAATTGCGACATTGGCAAGGTCTTGCCACACGCGTCCGTAGCCGCTGGAGCGATCTAAAAAGACGAAGTATGCGGGCTCCAGCAGCGGTCGCGACTTACTCAACTCCAAGGCGTAGCTCAAACCCAACGCCAGGTTAAGCGAATCGCTGTAGCCAACTGCGATGAGAACGGGTTGCGGCGAGCGATTGAAGCGCTCGGCAGCAAATCCAGGCAGGTACGGCTTCATGAATGCCAAGCTGCCAATAACACAAAAGCTGCCTGCAAGCCCCGCTGCGATCGCGATCCAAACGCGCACGGGCTGCTTGCCCGCCGCCCGCGCTGCCCAGATGCTTGCCGCCAGTAACCCGATTGCCATTGGAAAGAAGGCGTAGTTATACCGCGGTGCCACGGAAATATCTTTCTGCAACACGAAGATCAAACCGAGGAACTCTACCAAAACAACGGCGAGCGTACCACCGAGAATGACGAGCGATTGCCGCTGCGCCTGCCACAAGACCCGCAAACCGCGCCCGACGTGCCAGCCCAACCACAAAGCGAACGCCAGCAAAATCGTTCCTGCGATCGCTTGCAGCCAACCCGGCTGTTTTTCAACTGGCAGCGCAATCGCCATTGACAGCGACCCGACGAGCAATTGGACCAGCGGCGCTGCTCCGGCCGGGTCTGGCAGCCAATCGACCTTATTGCTGCTGAAATGCCGTGTCGCGATCGGCAGCCACGGTAGGTAGCTCGTTGCAATGCCGAGGGCACCCCCCACAAGCGCCCACCAGCGACGCGGTTGTTTCCGAAAAACCCACCCTAAGACCAGTAGCTGTGCGGTGAAAACCAATAAAAAAAAGTAGTGCAGATAGCAGCCGAACGCGTTTAGCGCCCCCCACGCTACCCATATCCAAACCCGCGATCGCCGTGCGAGCGCAACCGCACAGTTCAGCGCGAGCGCGAGCACCAACACCAGCAGCGAGTACTGTCGCGCTTCTTGGGATAAATACACTCCAAACGGCGACACTGCCATTAGCGCAGCTCCCAATAGCCCTGTCTGAGGTGAGAACGCCGTGCGATTGAGCCAGTACATCGCGGCAATTGCCCCCACCCCAAACAGTGCGGGGAGAGAGCGCAGGACCCACGCTAGGGGCAAATTTAAGGGCGCGAGCGCGCTCAGCCAGCCGTGCATCAGGCAAAAAAACAGCGGTGGATGGGTCGATTGCGTTGCGAGTAGCTGCGCGATCGCCGCGCAAGTTGTGGGTTGCACGGCAAAAAAATCTGGCAACTGTGCGGGCGCGATCGCCACGCCCACCGGCACGGCTCCATAGCCGCGTCCGCTTGCAAACAGGGCTGTGACAATTTCGTCCAACCACAACGGCTTGCCTGCCAAGTTTGCGAAGCGCAATAGTGTTCCAACGACAAGAATCGCAGTAAGTTGCAAACCATGTGTCGATTGCTTAAATCCGAACACTTACCGCCTCATCATCTAAGTCTTCAACATCTAACTCGGGGACTGGACCGAAGTTGCAGTGGCTGCGATCCACCAAAACGGCTTTCTTAACAAGGGAGTGAACATGGGCGATCGGCGCAAACTGCCAGTCAAACTTTCCTACTCTCCTACCTCCGCGACGCCGATGTCTTTGCAAGTAGCGATCGGTAGCGGCACAGTTTTGCCGATTCGACATGGCAATGGATTGGTTGGTGGTCCTCATCAACAGGCGTATGCTCGCATCCGAAAGGTTGGCTTGCCCTGAGATTGGTTCTCAGCTCGCTCAACCCGGCCGATCGTCCCTTCTATTGTTTCACCGACCGCTCTGTATCTAACGTGCTTCTTCAGACTGCTTGGGGCTCCGATACAGTTTCAAAACGAACGCTGAATGCAACCGGCCCACCTCAGAGCATTGCCCCTCTCGTGAGGACAGTTGCTCCCCATCGCCTGCGGATAGATCGCCTCCAGCCCGGTTATCCTGATGGGGAATAACGGTGTTGCAACGATGACCGACTCGACCTCCCTGCCCTCTGCGATCTCTTTGCAACAGCTGCGCGAGCGCCATCTCGAACGCCTTCGCGAGCGCATGCGGCCGGGGCAGCGGGAGATTGCCGCCTGGCAGGGGGGGAGATTGGCCGTGTCGGCGGTGCCGGGGGCCGGGAAGTCGACGGGGATGGCAGTTGGGGCAGCGATCGCGATCGCGCGGCATCGCTTGCACCCCAAGCACCAGCTAGTTGTGGTGACGTTTACGCGATCGGCAGCGGCGGCACTGAAGGCGAAGATTCGCGCGTATCTGCAGGAGTTGAATTTGCCGCCGGGTGGGTTTGTCGTGCAGACGCTACACGGGCTTGCCCTGAACATTGCCACGCGTCACCCGGAGCTGTCGGGGCTGAATTTGGAGACGGCAACGGTGGTGACGCCCGACCGCGGGCACCGGTTGATGAAGACCGCGGTAGAGCGATGGATTGCGAGCGCCCCGCGGACCTTTCAGTGCCTGTTGGAAGGGCAGCAGTTTGACGGGGAGGATACCGAGCGCCTGCGGCGGGACCAGGTGCTGCGGACGGAGATCCTGCCGGGACTGGCGAGGACGGCGGTGCGGGAGGCGAAAAGTTCGGGATTGCGGCCGCAGGACTTGCTCGCGCTGGCGCAAGAGACCCAGGACGACTATCAAGTCCTGACGGTGGCGGCGGGGCTTTACGAGCAGTTCGAACGGGCGATGCGGTCGCGCGAGTTCGTCGACTACGACGACATGATCTTGGGAGCGCTGCGGGCGCTCGCGAATGAAGAGGTCCGGCACGTGTGGCAGCAACAGACGTTTGCGGTGTTTGAAGATGAAGCACAGGATTCGAGCCCGCTGCAGGCAGAGTTGTTAAACGTGCTGGCGGCGACGGGCGATCGCGGGGGGGACATCAACCTTGTGCGAGTAGGCGACCCAAATCAAGCAATTAACTCGACATTTACGCCGGCGGACCCACTTTATTTCAACTGGTTTTGCGAGCGCTGTCGGCAAGACGGGCGGTTGGCGACGATCGCGCAAGCAGGGCGCAGTACGCCGATTTTGATCGAGGCGGCGAATTTTGCCCTGAGTTGGGTGAATCGGTTTGCCCAGCCTCGGGTGCCGGCGGACCGGGATATGCTGGCGTTGCCGTTTCGCCCGCAGCAGATTCAGCCGGTGGCACCAGAGGACCCGCAGCCGGATGCCAACCCCGCGCCGGCGGGCAAGGGGTTGGAGATTTACGCGCCGGAGGACGTCTTTCAAACGGCACAGTGGATTGGGGCCCGGGTGCGGGATTTGCTGACGGGCGATCGCGAGCGCAGTGTAGCAGTATTGGTGCGGGAGAATCGCCAGGGGCGCTTTGTAGCCCGGGCACTAGTCAATCTGCAGCGCGATTACGACATTCGGGTCTACGAAGTGAGCGAAGTGGAGCGATACTCCGAGATCCCGGTGGAGATGCTGAAGCTGTTGCGGTTCCTCGATCGCCCGCATTCGGTGGATAACTTGAAGGCGGCACTGGAAGTGCTAGCGAAACGCAATACGATCCCCACGCAGGACTTGAACGCACTGGCGATCGCGCCGGAGCAGTTTCTGTATCCAGGACCGCTGGACCAGCTGCCGAATGCATCGGTGCAGCGGGCAAGCAAGCGCTGCCGTCAGTTGCTGCAGGCGCGGACGGAGCTGCCTCACTACCAACTGATTGCCTTCTTGGGGCTGGCGCTGCAGTATGCGGGGTCCGAGCTGGCAACGGTGCAGAAGCTGGCGGACCGGGTAGCGCGGCAGACGCTGGGGAGCAATTCCCTCAAGCAGACGTTGAATGCCTTAGAAGAGATCGTCAGCTCGGAGCGGTTTGAGGGCGTTGATGACGAGAGCGACGACGCTTACGCGCGCCCCAATCAAGTGACAATTTTGACAATGCATAAGGCGAAGGGGCTGGATTGGGATTACGTATTTCTACCGTTTCTGCACGCGGACTCGATTCCGGGAGAGCCCTGGGTGCCGACGGCGGCGCGCTTTTTGGGTGACTTCACGCTAGCGGAGGTGGCGCGGGCGCAGATCCGGGCGGCGGTTCACGCGCGGCATTTGGACGCAGCGGTGCGGTTGCCGGAACCGGGGGAGGCGTGGCAGCAGGCAGGCTATTTGAAGCAGGCGGAAGAATTTCGGTTGTTGTACGTGGCGATGACGCGGGCGAAGCGGCTTTTGTGGATGTCGGCGGCGAAGCGCGGGCCGTTCCGATGGAACCTGTTTGACGTTCAGAGCCCCGATCGCCTGCGGGACAAGGTACCGTGTCCGGTCGTGACGGCACTGCGGGATCGGTTTCCCGAGGCTATTGAAGACGAGTTGCCGTTCTAGGTAAGCATGAGGGCACCGATGTTCGTTCCCGAGCCGACGGCAGATGGGTCGTACACCTTCTTTTCGGAGGCGTTTGGCGAGGCGTTTCACTCGCGGCAGGGTGCGCGACAGGAGGCAATAAATAAGTTTGCTTTGCCCTGTTTGTTGGACCGGCGCGCGCGCGCGTTAGAAGTGGTGCGGGTCCTAGATGTATGCTACGGGTTGGGTTACAACACGGCGGCGGCGATCGCAACGGTGTGGGAGGCAAATCCGCGCTGTCGGGTCGAGGTCGTGGGGTTGGAGGCCGATCTCAGGGTGCCCCAGCAGGCCGTTGCACAGGACCTTCTGCGGGATTGGATGCCGCCGGTGCCGGAGTTGATGGCAGCGATCGCTGTGGAAGGGGCGGTGCGAACTCCACAGGTGGCGGCGCGGTTGCTGGTGGGGGACGCACGGGAGACGCTGCAGCAGGTGGCAGCAGAAGGTTTCCAGGCAGATGCGGTGTTGCTGGATCCGTTCTCGCCGCGGCGATGTCCGCAGTTGTGGACGGTGGAGTTTTTGGGGGCGATCGCGCGCTGCTTGGCTCCGGGGGGGCGGGTGGCGACCTATTCCTGCTCGGCGGCGGTCCGAACGGCACTGTTGATGGCAGGGTTGCGGTTCGGATCGATTGCGTGGGGGTCCCGATCGCCGGGAACGATTGCCTGTTTCGACGGCATGGAAGTACCGCCGCTGACGCTACCAGAACGGGAGCACTTGCAGACGCGAGCAGCGGTGCCTTATCGGGACCCAAGGCTGGCGGATGACTCGGAGGCGATTCGGCAGCGGCGGGAGCGGGAGCAGGAAACCTGCGCGCTGGAAGCAACCTCACAATGGCGGCGACGGTGGCGGGAGGTGCTGCTTTGAAGGGAGCGATCGCCGGGCTTGGTATTGGTGCGGGTCGGGTAATAGGCTTGAAATCGTTTAGTTTGAGGTGCGGTTATGGTTGCGTTGGCTATTCTGGCGGCGGGACGCGGAACGCGGATGAAGTCGAGCTTGCCGAAGGTATTGCACGAGTTGGGCGGGCGCACGATGCTAGAGCGAGTGTTGGATAGTTGTGCGCCTATCGACCCGGTGCGCCAGGTTGTCATCGTAGGATATGAGGCGGACCGCGTGCGGGCGGCGTTAAGCCATCGCGAGGAGGTGGAGTTCGTGGAGCAGCGAGAGCAACTCGGGACGGGGCATGCGGTGCAGCAGTTGTTGGGAGCCCTGGAAGACTATGCCGGCGAGCTGCTGGTGTTGAATGGAGACCTGCCGTTGGTGCGTTCGGAGACGCTGGCGTATTTGTTGGAGACGCATCAGACCCATCGCAATGCGGCGACGTTGCTGACAGCACAGTTGGACGACCCGACGGGCTACGGACGGGTGTTTTGCGATTTGCGCGATCGGGTGGAGTGTATTATCGAGCACCGCGATTGCACGCCCGAGCAGCGGCGCCATCGGCGGATCAATGCAGGAGCGTATTGCTTTGACTGGCTGGAGTTATCGCGAATTTTGCCGCGCCTGTCCAACGACAACCAGCAGCAAGAATATTACTTGACGGACGTGTTCCCATTGCTAAAACCCGTGATGGCAGTGGATGTTGCAGACGCGCGCGAGATTAATGGCATCAACAACCGCCTGCAGATGTCTGCAGCCTACGACATCCTGCAAGAGCGGATTAAGGCGCACTGGATGCTGGCGGGGGTGACGATGATCGACCCGAGCAGTATCACGATTGACGACTCGGTGGTGTTGCATCCGGACGTGGTCATCGAGCCGCAGACGCATTTGCGAGGAACGACGGAGATTGGATCGGGATGTCGGATCGGGCCGGGGTCATATATCGAAAACAGTCGCCTGGGTGAGGGCGTACAAGTGCTGTATTCGGTGATAACGGATAGCGAAATCGAGACGGGGACGCGGGTCGGTCCTTACGCGCACCTGCGCGGCCAGGCGAAGGTGGGGGCGGGGTGCCGCATCGGCAACTTTGTTGAAGTGAAGAATTCTGAGATTGGAGATAAGACGAATGCAGCGCACTTGTCTTACTTGGGCGATGCAACGTTGGGGACACAGGTGAATATCGGGGCGGGGACGGTAACGGCAAATTACAATGGCGTTCGCAAGCACCGCACGACGATTGGCGATCGCAGCAAGACGGGATCGAATTGCGTGCTGGTGGCCCCGATCCATTTGGGGGCGGATGTGACGGTCGCGGCGGGTTCGACGGTAACGGAGGACGTGCCAGACGATGCGCTGGTGGTCGCGCGGCAGCGGCAGGTCGTGAAGCCGGGTTGGCGGCAGAAGACTGAGCAGGAGGAGTAGGGTTGGGGCGCTCGGGGAGCGATCGCTGGCGTCTGCTGTCCGATGAGGAGCGCGATCGCCTCTCCGATAACAACAGTCGCCCCGCCCGATAGCGCGATCGCCTTTCCGCCCTCGATTGTTACCCGACTTGTCGATCTGTGCTTGCAATCTAGCAGCTTGGTTGGCGCGATCGAGAGGTCAGCTATATGTTTCCGGATTGTTTTGCCGTAGCGATCGATTGAAAGCGGTATCGCTTGGGCTTGATTTGCAATCTGGGCCAAGTGTGAGACTGTCCCAGCCCCTTCTGACTAAGGAGTGGGTTGGTGGGTTGGTGCCGCAGCTGAATTGTTCGGAACGGAGACCTATCGAGGGAAAATCTCGCATCTCAATTGTAGTTTCAACTCGACAGAGCCCTAGTGCTTATCTACAAGGTCGAGAATGGCTTCCCAGAATATGGCTGCTGCATCTTCCCAAGACGGGTATTGCGATGTTACTAATTGTATTCCATTGTAATAAAACCTTTCCCTCATTAGCCGATCGTCGAGCAGTTTTAAGATATTCTCAGCAAGAGCTTCCGGGTTGCGAGGAGGTGATACTAGTGCAGTTTCTCGGTGAATGGCATAATCACGACCACCCTTAGTGTCTGTAGTAACAAGGGCTGAACCGCATGCGATTGCTTCAAGTCCTGGCATGCCAAAACCCTCTTCCCAACTGGAACACACAAAAATAGTTGCCTTTCTCATTATTGCTCCTACTACCGACCGACTGGGCGCCTCGACAAACTCGGTGGAGAAGCCAGTATCAAGGGTTCCAAATAATTGGACTTCGACCTGAGGAAATTGGTGACGTACTTGAGATAGTGCTTGGACTCCGTCTGCAGTTCCTTTCCAGTCAACTGGGTGAGTCATCATGACAACTCTGTAGTCACGTCTTATTACGTTGGGATCTACATAGAAAATCTTCCGATCCAAGCCGTGCCCGACATACCTAGCAGGCGATCCATATTTCTGAGCCTCAGCGGCCAACCAGCGAGAACAAGCGATGACTGGCTTTCTTCGCTTGAGATTAGAGATGACCATGGGAGAGTTGGGCACTCCATATCCTTGAAAATAGAAGATTGGCTTACCTTTAGTCTCAGGCAATGAAGTAACTCGTTCGCCAAGGACTGTATCTATATTGATGATGATAACATCGGCATCTGGAAGTTCTTCGGGATCGAGAGATTTGCATAAACGAGCAGAGGCATTGCCAACAGAATGCGGTTTCCCTTTGTTGGTAACCAAATGAATTTCATGGTGAAGAGAAAGTGCGCGAACAAGTTCGCTCATTGCATAAACGCCACCTGATGTGGGTCTTTGATGAGGCAAAATGAACGTGACAACTTTGGGGATCATATTGCTATGTCGGTTCGATTGAATGCGATTGTTTACTTTTTGGGGACGTCAACAGACAAGTGTGATGTATTTAGGGGCTGTTTGAAAAGG
This sequence comes from Rubidibacter lacunae KORDI 51-2, assembly GCF_000473895.1. NCBI lineage: Bacteria > Bacillati > Cyanobacteriota > Cyanophyceae > Chroococcales > Aphanothecaceae > Rubidibacter > Rubidibacter lacunae. The sequence goes on from NZ_ASSJ01000047.1 coordinate 106,741, forward strand.
GTATTGCGCTGGGCACATTTCCCTTTATACACCGAGTCAAATCGATCTACGATTGCAGCTTTTATCACCTCGGTACAAGGTCACCTCAATAAATTCGCTCAAGCCCGACGATCGCAAGAGCAGCACGGGCAACTTAGCAGCCGGGAAGCCACAATCCGGCAATTTTTTGAGATGCAAAAAAAACAAAATGACTCGGGGAGCTTTGCAGAATGTGTAGGCATGGCATGGGAGTAAGGGATCTTGATGTTAATCTCCTTTGGCTTAGAAGCGGCAATTTCATAAATGTCTGATTTATGCCGCAAGGGTCTCCCGCCAAACCGCTTAGGGATTTGCGGCGAGGGGAATTGCCGGGCAGAATCGATCGGCTCAAGCCGGTCAGTCTTCAACTCGTTGTTAGCAACACTTTATGTAACTCACGAACCTATACAGAATTCTGCCTTCCCTCGAGCAAATAGCCTGAATCAATAGGCGGCTGGAATTGCTGCGCGGTAACTAGAACTTTTCGCTGGGTCAACGCTATGACTATTTGCAGCGGACCCGTTGTCAGATTGACCGCTGCAACATTATCTCCAAGCCGATTGGCAGGCTGCCCGAGCAGGTCAACTCCTTCGCCCAGCAATCCGCGCTGAAGGAGACGCAGCGGCTATTCCTAGGATATAAAAACATCTATCCCGATACACAGCAAATGAATCTGCAACGTCTCGTCTAAGCCTAGAAGCGCTGACGCACTCCTGACAAGACTGGAAGGAGCGGTGGTCGTCCTCGATTCAAGAAAGCAGGCAAGCTATGGTCCTTCTCGTTCTCACGGGTCAATGCCGAGAAAGTGGTATGCCATCAGGTAACCCATGACCGCGGTCAAGCCCTGAAGATTTCTCGATTCGGGCTGATGCCTTTCCTGATGCACCGAACTTTGCCCGATTGCTGCGACCTCAAGCAAGCAACCATCGTGAAGAAAGCCGATGTGTATTATGTTTTCTGAGCTTGCAGGATGACTCGTTACCCCTACCAATGCCTATCTCATAGATTGATATGACTACCGGCATTGATGTCGGTCTAAAAATATTTTTGGTGACGGCTGATGGCAAGGCTATCCGCCTGCCATTAGCCGTCAAGCGCAGTCATTGTTAGCCAGGCCGCAGCATAAGTTGGCGCGGAGGGGGAAACGTTCGGTCAATTGGCATCGACATTAGCAGCGTATCGTTAGCCTGCATTTGCGAGTTGCTCGTTGCCGCCAGCATTTTCACTATCAATTAGCGAACTCAATTAGAGCACTGTTTGTGCGCGTATACTACCCGACAAGGTTCGAAAATCTCAATATTCTCGGACTGACCCGCACTCCTCTAGTAAAGTCCATGTTGGTTGAAGACCTGGGGAGCATTCTCGAACATCCTGCAAGCAAAGGCGACCAAACTCTGTAACTGTGCAGTGGAATTCAACGCGGATGGCCCCAGGATCGAGTGCTATGGCTTTGGTGCGCGGGTGGAAAACCTCTTTCGGGGAGGGTTCACGACAGCAATTGTGGGTTGGTTATCGACCGGGATTGGAATTCGGCAAGAGTCAATGAGAGCATTGCTCTCCAGGCGGTAGGGCAACCGCTTGCTGGCTGTGGAGGATGCCGGGACACCGGTCCCGTGAATAAGTAACCTTTGATCGTGGGGTTAGAAGCCCTGTCAGAGAGTCAGCTTGACGGGGGGAGTTGTCACCCTAATGCGCTGGTGTCCTCAAGCCGAGCCAATAATGACTCGCCCATCGCCTTACAACCCAGCAAAGTCTTGCCCTCTGCCATGATGTCGCCCGTCCGCTCGCCGCGATCGAGGACTGCCGTCACCGCGCGTTCGAGGCGATCGGCCGCGTCACGCTCGTCCAGACCGTAGCGCAGCATCATTGCCGCACTGAGCACCATCGCCAGTGGATTGGCTTTATCTTGACCGGCAATGTCGGGAGCAGAGCCGTGAACGGGTTCGAAAACGCCAGGACCGCTAGCACCCAGGCTCGCAGAAGGCAACATGCCAATGCTGCCGGTCAGCATCGCCGCAATGTCGGAGAGGATGTCGCCGAACAGGTTGCCCGTTACAATCGTGTCGAATTGTTTGGGGGCGCGAACGAGCTGCATCGCAGCGTTATCTACATAAAGATGCGACAGTTCCACGTCCGGGTACTCAGATGCCAAAGCCGCGACGCGATCGCGCCAGAGCTGCGAGACATCCAATACGTTTGCTTTGTCCACGGAACAAAGTCGGTTGCCGCGCTTGCTAGCAATTTCAAGGGCAACGCGGGCAATGCGATCGATCTCGGCGTCGGTGTAAGCCATCGTGTTCACGCCGCGCTGCTCTCCGGTTTCGGTTTTGAAGATGCCTTTAGGCATTCCGAAATAAACGCCGCCGGTCAACTCGCGCACGACCATCATGTCAACGCCCTCAACCACCTCGCGTTTGAGCGACGAGGCATCGACCAACTGCGGCAAGATCTGCGCCGGGCGCAGGTTGGCAAATAGCTGCAGTCCGGCCCGCAAGCCCAGCAAGCCGGTTTCCGGACGCTGCGATCGCGGCAGGTTATCCCACTTGTAGCCGCCGATCGCAGCAAGCAACACAGCATCGCTGCTGCGGCAAAGGTCGAGCGTTACCTCTGGCAGCGGGCTGCCCGTCTCGTCAATCGCGATGCCCCCGATAAGTCCTGTGGAAAACTCAAAGTTCAGGTCGCACCGAATACCCACAGCCTGCAGTACCTGTACGGTAACTGCAGTAATCTCGGGACCGATTCCGTCACCGGGCAGCAAAGCAATGCGATAGGTTTTGGACATGAGAGGGCATTGGAAAAGTACGCGGACGACCCCCAATCATACCGGAGCGGTTTCCCCGGGGGCAATTGGAAAGATGGAGTGCTTGTGCGAACAGCTTCCCAGCTCGGTTGTAGGCGAATAGTAACAATTGGGGCGCACTCGCGCGTTCGAGGGGACTACCTAGGGCCTCTGACTGTGGGGTATGAGGTTTTTATTACCCGTAAATACCTTCTATTTCGAGGAAGGCGGGCCGGACATCTCCTTGACAGAATGGGTCGATTTCCTTAGGGCACATTGATTAATGCGCTCAAGCACGAGGGTCGGCATGACATCACGGGTGTTTCAACCGCTGGCACGCCACAATCCGTCAATTTTTCTAAGTTCCTATATCGGGAAAACCGAGTTTCGCTTGGCTGGATTTGTCGGAACCGTGACACCAGAGAAGTTTTGTTCCGTGGCGAAGCCACCTGACTCGCCGCCTGGAACGAATACTCCCAAAATGGTTGCGATGCGCGGGAGCAACCTAGCTTGGTTCTCCGACTCGGAAGGCTCGATCGCGGTCAAAAACCCGGATCGCGAGCCGGCGGGTCATGATGCACGAAGTTGTCCCCCTGCTTGCTGCTAAGGTTCAGGGCGAGCAAGGGAAGCTCCATGACCGATACGGAAAGCAGTTTGTGGAGTCACTCTGAGTAAAGATCATCCCAGCAGCACTCTTTCACCAAGTAGCTAGCTATCCGCTCTACTTGCTGCAACCGTCCCGAGACATAACGGTTAACCCTTCGCTATTTGACTCGACGAATGGGTAAATTGGCAATCAACGCCGTTACACCATCCTCGCTGGCAATGGAAAACTCCATGCCGTCATCGTCAATGTCCACGTAGCGCTTGACCACTTCCAAAATTTCGCGCCGCATAGCATCCACTGCATCCGTACTCAGTCCAGCACGATCGTGCGCGATTACAAGCTTCAAACGCTGTTTGGCAGCATCGCGGCTAGTGGAAGTATCTTTACGGTCGAATAAACGTTCGAGCAGGTCGAGCATAGGACGTAGCGATCGGAGGAAAGTCAGCCCAGCCAGCGGCGGAGGCGGTTGATCAAGTTATCTTGAGCGGCCATCAAGTCTAGATAAGGCACGGTTTGGCCGTCTAGACGGCGTGCGAGGTTGCGCAGGGCAATACCCGGCAGCGAAAGCTTCGGGTCGTTAACTAGAGGCTCGCCCCGATTGCTGGAGACGATCACGCGCTGATCGTCTGGAATGATACCGATGGGTTCTACTGCCAAGATCTCGTGGATGTCTTCAACGCTCATCATTTCGTTGACCTGCACCATTTCCGGACGTACTCGATTGACGATCAGACGAATGGTTTTGATGCTATTGGCTTCCAGCAAACCCACCACCCGATCGGCATCGCGGACGGCAGCCACTTCTGGTGTTGTCACGATCAGCGCTTCGCTTGCCGCCGCGATCGCGTTTTGGAAACCCGACTCGATACCTGCCGGACAGTCGATCAGCACGTAGTCTTGATCTGCAGCAACTTTGAGCACCAGCTGCTTCATCTCGTCGGTCGGAATAGCAGACTTCAGGCGACTTTGGGCAGCGGGCAGCAGAGCCAGTCCCGGTTGGCGTTTATCCTTGACAAGGGCTTGGTCGAGGCGGCAGTCGCCCGCAATCACATCAGCAGCCGTGTAAACGATGCGGTTTTCCAACCCCAAGAGCAGGTCCAAATTTCGCAGCCCGAAGTCTGCGTCCACTAGCGCTACGCGGCGTCCCATGCGTGCGAGTGCCGAACCTAGATTGGCAGAAACGGTTGTTTTGCCGACACCTCCTTTCCCAGAGGTGATAACGATAATCCGACTCATAGAGCTGCGTTCTGTTGCCCGCCTGTTGCACGGGCGCGTGAAGCTGATAAGTAATACTAGCGCGGACCAATACAGAGATGCTCTTAAATTCTTTAGCCCTGATTGTCAGGGTGTCGCGCGGATGGAACGGCGGTTGAGGAGCCGGTTCGGACCCCTCGAGCCTGAAACGATAGTTTATCGGAACTTTCTTCATAGAGACTGCTCGAACTCTCCCTTCTGATGTAAGAGCACCGCCCGACCTAACGCTCCTCCCAACAACGCTTGGCAGGGACATAAGCGTAAGTACGATGAAAATTCCGCCCGAGGGCAATGCGAATTCCCTGAGGCGATACATACGCCACTTCTGGGGCATCCGGTGGGGTTTGAGGCGGTCGTGCTAGCAGATCGGCTACGCGCAGTTGCGTTGGCTCAAGGTACAGGGCGGCAATTGTGCATTGGCGATCGCCTTGAGCTCCGGCATGGGCGATGCCGCGCACGCGCCCCCACACGAGAATATCTCCGGTCGCGATCGCTGCACCGCCAGGATTCACGTCGCCCCAAACGATCAAGCTGCCAGAATGGCGCACTTCCATTCCCGAGCGGATGGTGGTCCGCACGTACAGTGGTTCGGCGCGGCGCGGTTCGCCCGTGACGTCCGCTGCTGCAGCAAACAAAGAATTTGGCGAACGCTGCTCGACGGAATAACCGGCCGTAGCCGCTGCAACCGCTGTTTGGCGGCGGCTGGTATCTACCCGTCGGAGTAGGAGTTCCGATTTCTGCAAGAGTGAGGAGACTGCTTGTAATTGACGGCTGTCGAGCAAGCGATCGCGTGCGTACAGTACGACGGTGGTGTTGGGTTGCCAGAAAACTTCACTGGCTTGGAGGCAGGAAGCAAACTGCTGCCAAACGTCTGGCCAATCAGCACTACCGGTATCCGTGCACGCTGTGGGTAAATAAACCGCAACGCGATCGCCATCGCGCCGGAGGGAAACGCGAGTGTCGTCGCTGCCGATAGCAGGCGAAGAGTCGGGTTCGGGGGCGGGGTCGGAAATCATGCAGGCGCGAGCAACGGGCGAAGATTGTTGATTTTATTCGCCATCCTAACCAACTGTGCGTGCTACTCGAGCGAATTCTCGACTCCGACCTGGAGGTGGGGCACTATGACCTTCGCTGCATGACTCAAGAGCCCGTTCGCATCGGTCTGATGCTCTTGCTCCATCGCAACAGCACGTTCTGCTTGCCTTCTGCTAACTGTCTCAAGGGGCAGGGGTTAGCTACTTAGGGGTACTTAAGGCAACTCAGTACTCGGGCAACTCGCCACCCGCACCCACCTCGTGCCCTCCGCTCGCTTTGATTGCGGACACGGGCGGTGTGGCTTCGCGGCGGTGGATGCGAATTTGCTGCAAGCGCGGCCCCTCAGCTGCTACGACGGTGAATTCCAAAGCATCGTGCTCGAATTGCTCTCCCTGGACGGGGATTTTCTGAAACTGGTACTGCAAGAACCCCCCGAGCGTTTGGTACTCGTCGGCCAGCGGTAGGTCCAAGTCGAGCAGTTCGTTTACCTCTTCCAAGTTCATGTGTGCTTGCACCAAAAACGTTTGCTCGTCTAGCATCTGCAGCGCGACTGCCTCGGAGCGCTCGGCTTCGCCTTCATCGCCAATAATTTCATCGACCAAATCCCGCAGCGCGATCAGTCCCGCCGTGCCGCCAAACTCATCTACCACGATCGCAATTTCCAAACGCGATCGTTGCATTTGCGATAGTAGTTCACTCAGGGGCGTGAATTCTGGAAAGAACCGCGCCGGTCGCATCCAAGGCGTTACAAGCGTATCTGGCTGTAGGTAGCCTCGCACGAGCGGCTCGGCCAGTTCTTTAAAGTCGATAATGCCGCGGATGTCGTCGAGAGATTCGCCGGCGACGGGAAAGCGCGAATGTCCCGAATCCGCCACCGCCCCAAGCAGCTCGGCAAAGGTTGCCGTCCGCGGTAGGAAGGCAATTTGCGTGCGCGGCACCATCACGGCTGCTGCTTCTACTTCGCCGAATTCAAGAATGTTGGTAAGCAGTTCGCGCTCGTCATTTTCCAGACCCGTCGATTCCCGCTCGGTGTTGATAATAAGTTGTAGTTCTTCGGAAGTGACGCGATCGTGCCAGGCCCGCGTGCTCGTCCGGATACCGAAAGCCCGCAAAAGACGCTGCGTCGAGCGATTTAACACCCACGCCAACGGTGCAAATAATTTCGCGATCGCCAAACTCGGCGGTCCTAGTACTCGTGCCAGTTCCTCGGCGTACCGCAGTGCCAGCGACTTCGGCACGAGTTCGCCCAGAACGATCTGCAGATACACCAGCAGGATAAAAGCCAGCGGGATCGAGATGCTGTGCGCGATGCTGGCACGTAAGTCCGGAGCTAGCGGGAGCTGGACTAATCCTGCCGCGATCGCCACGGCCATAGTCCGCTCGCCAACCCAGCCAAGTGCCAAACTCGAGAGCGTGATCCCAAGTTGAGTGGTAGACAGCAGGCGGTCGATCCCCCGTTGGAGCGACTGTACGGTCTTCGCGCGTGCGTCTCCAGCTTCCACTAGCTGGCTAATGCGCGATCGCCGTACCGAGACGATTGCAAACTCTGCTGTCACGAAAAACGCGTTAATTGCAATCAGTACCAAGACAGCTAACAGCCGCAGGACGACGTCGCGTGCTGTCAGGGGTGGAATATCTACCAGGGCACCGAGTAAGGCAGAAGAAGCGAACATGCACTAGCATTCAGCAAACAGACGCTACCGGGCAACTGGAACGGACGCGAGTTCGAGCAGCAGTGCCCGATCGGGGTAGCTGCCCAAAACTAGCGAGATCGCCCTCGCGTCGTCGAGCAACAACGTGGGAATTTCTAGCGTACCGGAATAAGTTTCGCCCGTTGGCGGCAACGTACTTGGCAGTCCCGACGTCACAGCGCTCAAGGCACGGCCGTCTGACGTCCGTACGTCGAGAGTGCTGTAAGCAAAATCCACCTCCCGATCGCTCGTGTTGGTTAGCTGCACGGTTAGGAAGAGCGTATCGCCGCGTCGTTCAGTGCCGGTGACGGCTAAAGTGATGCCTGCTGCGTCGGCACTGACCGGAAAGACAGGTTGTGCTGTTATCGCATCGGGCTTGAGGGAGGTGTCTGACGCAGCAATTGATTTTACCTCGGTTGCCGTCGGAGCAGCGGGCGCGGGTTTTGGTGACGCCGTCATTGCGGCAACGCGCTCGAGGATTTCATTCTCCGACACGACCGTCATAGCTCGATCGCTGCGCACGGTTTCCTGGCGATCGAGCAAGCGCTTGGTCGGGCGCTGCTCCGGCTGACGGACGCCGCTGAGAGCTTGGAAGCCCATTTTGTAACCCTGCAGGCCGCACGCGATTCCCAACCCGAGAGCCGTTGCCAGTAGCAATAGCGTAAATGCGAATGTTGAGGTTAGTCTCATGCAGGGTGCCCTCCGTTGATTCCCTTAGACGAGCGGACTTCACCGGGTACTCAAGTTAAACAAGATATAATTTTCAAGATCTGATTGCCGAGCTGAGCTCCCCTCAATCGATGGAGCCTTTGAAGCAGAACGCGATCGCCCAGGGTTGGCCGAGCGGTTGAGGCAGCGAACTCATAATTCGCGTCAGGCAGGTTCGACTCCTGCACCCTGGATTACATATGGGAACCGACCCGAAGTTTCTACTGCACGGGACAGACACGTTTAACCCGATACTTACCGGTGCATATCGCATCGAGTTAACCAGACAGCTCAATTCCCTGTATCTTAAAGTCTGTCGCCCGGCGAGCACCTGAGTAATTTAAAAAGGACGCCAGTGTCGAGAACTCGACGTAGAGAACTCGACACTCTGTCACCGCGATCGCACCGATTGGATTAGAAGCTGACGTCTTCTTCTCCAGCTGGGGCAAAGATTACCGACGCGCGCTCGGTAACAAGTGAAGAGTCGTAGGGGTTCGGCAAATCGCGGGTGCGGATAATGGGATCTTGAGAGTTCTGCTGCTGCATGCCATCCAGATAAAGGATGTGGACGGTGCGAGCATCAAACTCAATTGCGTTTTCCGGATAAAGCCCGCGACCGCCAATGAGACCGCTAATACCAAAGATGTTATCCAACTGACCGCTGTAACTGAGAGAGCTGAATCCATCTCGCGAGCGGTCGGTAATGGCGCGACCGAACGTGTCGCTTAAATTTTGCTCCGGTCCTACCAAAATTTGACGGTTATCGCGACCGGCAAGTGCGGAGTCGGCAAAGACACCGGAGACGGTTCCGGCAACAACCAGGGCTACCAAGCGCGCGAAAGCATTAGACATGGCTCACAATGGTGTAAGTTTGACACGATCGTACCAGACTTCATTCATATGCAACTGCGTTCCCGAGCTCGCACGCGAGTTGGCGGGTTTGCGCTCGGTTGCTGTAGTTATTAGTTCCCTTATTAGTTCCCTGCCGCCCATGGAACCGTTGCCTTCAGTTTTACCCGCCACGATCGACCTCGATTCACTTCGGTCGTACTTGCTCGACTTGCTGGTTCGGCGCGCGTTCCGCGAGGGGGGCGCTGACGAGTTTCTGCTGTCGTCGGGACAGCGCAGTGCTTATTACATCGACTGCAAACGCGTATCTCTAATGGCGGAAGGCGCGATCGCGATCGCGCGGCTATTCCTCGAACTGCTGCCGGCCGATACAGATTCCGTTGCCGGGCTGACCTTGGGCGCGGATCCATTAGTGACGGCGGTGAGTGTGGCGTCTGGCTACGGCGAGCCCGACCGGGCTCGGTTCCTGCCGGCGCTGGTCGTTCGTAAGGAAGCCAAAGGACATGGAACCGGCGCTTACATCGAAGGTCCGGATTTGGCAGCAGGCGCGCGCGTCGTCGTCCTCGAAGATGTTGTGACCACGGGCAAATCAGCGATGCGGGCGGTGGAACGGCTGCGGGCGTGCGGATACGACGTGGATCGCGTGTTGGCGGTGGTCGACCGCGAGCAGGGCGGCGCCGCGCTTTATCGCGAGTCCGGTCTGGAGTTTCAGGCACTTTTTTCCCTGACGGAGATCTGCGCCCGCGCCCGCACCCTGGCACAAGGATGATGTTTAACTGCGGTAACGAAGCGTTTCGAGGGCACGATTGCCGACAACCGGAAAGGCAACCGCCAGCGAAAGTGCAACTGCTTCGAACGCGCAAGTAGTCACGTTTCAGCAACCCGGCTGGATTGATGCGGCGTTCGCGCGTTCGGCAGTCAGTGGAGGCAGGGTCTTGGACGAGTGCAACGACAACTGGGAACAAGTTCGGGCGGCGTTTCAGCGGATTTGGGGCTACGCGGATTTCCGACCGCCTCAGGGCGAGGTGGTGCGATCGCTGCTGTCCGGTCGCGACGCGCTGGTAGTCTTGCCGACTGGCGGCGGAAAATCGATTTGCTTTCAGCTCCCGGCGCTGCTGCAGACGGGTTTGACACTGGTGGTGTCGCCGTTGGTAGCGCTGATGGAAAACCAGCTACAAGAGCTGCATGCGCGTCGCCTGCCTGCGGCCTCATTACATGGGGAGTTGCCGCGCGATCGCCGTCGCCGCGTGTTGGACGCGCTCGAACGCGGCCGGTTGCGGTTGCTATATTTATCGCCGGAGACGCTACTGAGCGCGCCGGTTTGGGAGCGCTTGTGCCGACCGGACGTAAGGGTGCGCGGTCTAGTGTTGGACGAAGCACACTGTTTAGTGCAGTGGGGCGAAACCTTCCGTCCGGCTTATCGCCGCCTGGGTGCAGCGCGAACGGCACTGCGAGGGTGCCAAGCCGAGCCGATCGCGATCGCGGCCTTCACGGCAACGGCCGATTCGCGCGCCCGACAAACTCTAAGCGAGGTGTTGCATCTGCGGCGGCCGGCGCAGTTTGTTCAGAGCCCGTATCGGGCGAACTTGCATCTGAACGTGCTGGTAATGACACCGCACGGTCGCCGGCAACGGCTGTGGCGGTTTGTCCGCGATCGCGCCGATCGGACGGGTTTAATCTACACGCGATCGCGTCGGGATTGTGAGTATTTGGCAACTTGGTTGCAAGAGCGCGGTTGTGTCACTGCGTCTTACCATGCAGGACTCAGTGCGCATGAACGGCGCGACCTCGAAGCCGATTGGATGAGCGATCGCCTGCGATTTATCGCGTGTACGAGCGCGTTCGGAATGGGAGTAAATAAGCCCTCGGTGAGGTGGGTTGTCCACTATCAGGCACCGCAACTGCTAGCGGAGTACGTGCAAGAGATCGGGCGTGGCGGCCGCGACGGCAACCCAGCGGAGGTACTGACGTTGGCAAGCGAACCGACCGGCTGGCTCGACCCTGAGGACAAGCAGCGCCAGCAGTTTTTTGCCGACAAACAGCGCCAGCAGTACGAACGCGCCGAACGCTTGGCGCGGCAGTTACCTTCGGAAGGCGAGGTCGCGGCAATCGCCCGCAAGTTTCACGATGGGGCGATTGCGCTCTCGCTCCTTCATGCCAGCGGTCGCATCGAGTGGGTCGATCCGTTTCGCTACCGGCGCATTCAAGGTTGCCACAGAAAACCGCCATTAGTGCTTTGGGAAGTCGAAGACTTTCTGAAAACTCGTGACTGTCGCTGGCGATTTTTGCTGTCGGCGTTCGGCTGCGATGCCGAGGCAGAAAATTTCCGATGTGGTAACTGCGATAACTGTCGGTAAAATTGTGGGATAAAACCAACTTCCTAAATGCCTGCAAGATATGTTGCCTCCTAGAGCCGGCTCGAATTTGCCAGTTCCGACCCTACGAGCAAGGAAGTACTGCCGCGATCTCGCAACAACCCCAAATTGAAAACACCTGCAACTGATGAAGTGAACGGTTTCGGAACTAAGAGTTTAGCTCGTTACCTAACGCATCTCTTTCAAGATTTGGTATTAAAACTAGAAGCCCCGACAGCAAGAGGAGTCACGTCGGACATATGCCGCACGCTCCTTACACTTACCTTGATTGGGTTTTGTTGAAGCTTGGGGATTAACGAGACTCGATCTTCGATCGACGCCCTGCATCGCAAAGTGGACTAAACTCCGATGTGCTTTATTAAAACTCATAGCCAAGGAAAGCAATTTCTTTATGGCAAATGGTGGCGATGAGATCGCGAGTTGACGGTTCGAGGGCTTCGCGGTATTGGCGCTTGTCAGTACGCGAACTGCTTTTAGCTTTAACTTTAGAAATATCAATTTTGCCGGGGATGCCGAGCCGCTCGCCGAGGCGAGTGAGTTCGCCCTGAAGGTCTTCATAGCGTGCAACGTAATCGACGACAACGTTACCATCAATGCTATAAATCCAATAGTTCGACAGACCTTTTCTGGCGTTTTCAAAATTGGAGTAAAAATCGTGTAGTGATGGTTGGGGGACATCGCGTGGGCGTCGCCAATACCGGTGATAAAGCGAAATTGCCTTGTCCCAAGGGTTGCGATCGAAGCAGAACTTGTAGTAGCGGTTCCAACATTTTGAACCCAGTTTCTCGCGGATTTCCGTCGCGGACATATGAGGGTGAAAATATTGCGTTTGTGATCGCCGTCCAGTCAATAGGAGTCGCGCCCAATCTTTGGGCGCGTAATGTGATAGCGGGATCGCATAATTCTGCGCAGGCGAATAGCCCAGCTGTTTGCGTATTGCCTCGTCGGGCGTCGAGACTCTTGCAAGGATATCGTTGGGGCCGCAATACTGCGAGAGGGCTATTGCTATGCTCGTCCCAGCCGTTTTTGCGGTCTTAAGAAAAATGAACTCGTGTTCGTGAGAAACAATCGTCATTGAAAGGTGAGCTAACAGTGTGGCGGGGTCCGATCGCTGTCTAAGGTACCACGGACTGCACGCCGTCGCTCAGGCGATCGGGCGAGACGCCCGAGTAAACTAGCCCTCGACGTGCGTCCAGCGTCAGAATCGTGCCCTCGCGAATGGATTCGGTGGCGGCATCGACGCCGAGCACCACCGGAATCCCGAGCCGAAGCCCCAGCACTGCTGCATGGCTGGACGGGCTTCCATCTTCCGTAACGATGCCTGCTGCCTTGCGAATGGCACTGATATACGCGGAATCAGTGCCCGACACCACCAGAATTTCTCCAGGACGGAAATCACTGATGTCGCTTGCAGACCGGGCCACGCGCGCTCGCCCGCTGACCGAAACTTGCCCGATGCCGGTGCCGTGTCCGAGCACGGTCGTGACCACTTCGACCTTGATTAAATCCGTCGAGCCTGCCACGCCCGATAGCGTTCCGGCCGTCATCACCACGAGGTCGCCGTCGGCAAGCAGGTCTTTTTCTTGAGCGACGCCGATCGCGGCCTTAAAGGTCTGCCCGGTGGAAGGCAAGTCTAGGACCAGCAATGGTTTTACCCCCCAAACGAGCTGCAACTGCCTCGCCACGTCCACATGTGGCGTCACGGCTAGGATTGGCGTCTGCGGGCGAAACTTCGAGACATTGCGGGCGGTGGCTCCGGTTTTGGTCAGGCTGACGATCGCCGCCGCATGCAATTCCTTGGCAATGTGGCTGACCGCGCCCGCGATCGCGTCGGGGATCGTGGGCTTGAGCGAGGGTTTCCCGGGCGGCGGCAGGCGATCGCGTTCGATGCGCGCGGCAATTCGGGCCATAGTTGCCACGGCTTCAACGGGAAAATTGCCGACAGCCGTCTCGTTGGAGAGCATGACCGCGTCGGTACCGTCGAGGATAGCATTGGCAACGTCGGACACTTCCGCCCGCGTTGGTCGCGGGTTGCTTGCCATGCTGTCGAGCATCTGGGTGGCGGTAATGACCGGTATCCCGAACTGATTAGCCGTCGCGATCAATTTTTTCTGAAGCAGCGGCACATCTTCTGCCGGCAACTCCACGCCGAGGTCGCCGCGCGCCACCATGACACCATCGCACAGCGCCAGGATCTCCTCCATCTGCTGGATCGCTTCGTGTTTTTCGATTTTCGCGATCACTGGAACGGGCTTACCCGCACTGGCAGAAATCAGTTCTTTAATCTCGACAACGTCTTGGGGATTGCGGACGAAGCTCAGCGCGACCCAATCCACGCCTTGGTCGAGTCCGAACAATAAATCGCGGCGGTCTTTCGCAGTGAGTGCCTTGACCGAGAGCGATACGCCGGGGAAGTTCACGCCCTTGTTGTTGGAGAGCACGCCGCCGACCATCGTGCGACAGTGCAATTCGCCGGCTGCACGGTCGATCTTCTCGACCTGCATTTCCACCCGTCCGTCATCGAGCAGGATCGTCGCGCCTTCGGGAACTTCGTCGGCGAGGCGGTCGTAGCTGACATAGCTAAGGGTCTGGCTGCCCGGAACCGGGCGGCTGGTAAGCGTGAACGGATCGCCGTTAGCTAGAGCAATCGAACCATCGACAAACTTACCTAGGCGGATTTTCGGACCCTGTAAGTCCTGCAAAATCGCCACCGGACGATTGAGCTCGAACGCCGTCTGGCGGATCAGGCGAATGCTGCGTTGGTGGTCATCTTGAGTGCCGTGGGAGAAGTTCAGGCGCAGGGTCGTGGCCCCTGCCAAGATAACGTCGCGCAGGACGCCGGGCGCAAGGACGGACGGTCCCACGGTAGCAACGATTTTTGTACGGCGAGGAAACGGGGGCGATTGCATGAGGTACTCGGGCTGAAATATGCGGGAACGGCGGGCTCAGTTACCGCTCGGTGCGAGGAGATAAAAACGGCAATAGCCAAAAACGTAGAGCAAGTCGATTGCGATGACAATCCCCTGAACCGGCAGCGATCGCGTCAGTGCGAAGAAAAACGGCGTTGCTGCCAGTACCAACAGCAGCTCCACTGGGGCGGCAATATGTCCGTAGTGGTTGGGATCCCAATAGGACACGGGACTGATGAAGCGATAGTCGTTCAGAGGAAAAAAGTGTCGGTGGGCGTCGCTATTGTGAACGGGTAAGTCTAGGAGCGAGTGGCAGATAAGACTGAGGCAGACGAACGTCCCGGCGTGCCAGCCATAGGCCCGAGATGTCATTAATCCCAACAGTGCAAGTGGCAGCGAGTGTCCGATCGCGACGAGGGTTTGCCAGAACGGTTCGTAGTAAGCCGTACTCCAGATTTCGGACTCCGGCAGCCCACGCAGTTTGGCGGCGGCGTAGAAAACGAAAATCGGGACGTCCGGCAGTATCGCGCCCAGTGCAATTGCACCATTTGCCGATGGTGCGGCAACGCGACCGAGCAGCACGAGGTTCAGGACGAAGTGGCTGGGAGTGTTCACGGCGGCAAGCGCGGTGCGAGCAGATGCGCTGCCAGTCAGCATACCTCAGGCTGGGGAGCCAGCCGCGATCGCGTTGCAGAGTTAGTCTTGCGGTGAGCGAGAGGGCTTTGATGCAGCGCTGGTGCGTTGGGATCGCAAAAGTATGCGGTCTAGCCCGCGCAAGATAGCTATACCGCCGAGGGTTGAGATCGCTCCGACGAGCCAAAAGTTGCGGGCGATCGCCTCGTTTTGGTCCAAAGCCCAGCCACCGAGGGGCGGTCCGATGAAGTAGCCGATTGCCCAACACTGTGAGTTCAGGGAGCTGTAGATGCCGCGAGCCGATTTTGGCGCGATGTCGGCCACGAGGGCTGAGGCCGAAGGCGTGTAGCTGACGATGGCAAGAGCAAGGATACCCAGGGCAGCGATCGCAGCTCCAAGCGCCCACTCAGTCGCCCCGCCGGTTGCCCAAATGCCGATGAAGCCCAACGCCCACAAGCTCAGAGAAATTCGCAAAGCATCGGTGCGCCGCATGCGGTTGAGCTGGCGTGCAACAGGAAGCTGCGCGATCGCCGAGAAGACAATATGCCACGCGAACAGGGCACTGATGGTGCTGGCGGAGAATCCGCGATTCTCTTTACCTGCGGGCACATAGGTGTCGAAGTAAAGTGGCAGCGTGCTTTGGGTTTGGGAAATGAGGGTGGTGAAAAGAATATTTACGGCTAAGTAAACGGTCAGGCGCGAGTCACGCAGGGCAGCCCCCCAGCCGCGTCCGAAGTTGGGGTTGCGGTATTCGCCATTTGCATCGGGTTCGGGTCGATAGGTTTCGGCGAACGTGAAGTAGATTGCAGCAAAGAAAATTGCGAACGTGATGCCGTCTAGGACGAAGAGCGAGCGGTAGTTGCCGGACGCGGACACGATCGCTCCACCGGCCAAGACGCCAACGCTCAAACCAAGCGAGTCGGCAAGGCGAGTGACGGCGTAAGCTTCGTTGCGTTGCTCTGGACGGGTGAGGTCGGCAACAGCGGCTTCGGTGGCTGGCCAATATAAACCGATGCCAAGACCCATCAGCAAGTTGCCGACCAGGAAAATCGGGTAGTCATAGGTGAGAGCGAGGACTAAATCAGCAATCGCGGAAACCCCTGCCGAGAGCAACAGCGTCCGCCGCCGCCCCCAAGTCGGCGAGTCGGCGAAAACACCCCCGAAGTACCGCCCGAGGATGCCGGTAGTTTGCTGGGCGCTGCCGATGCCGATGCCGACGAGTGTGGCGGACAGTCCGACGCGATCCACATAGAAAATCGGAGCGTAGAACAAAATGAAGCCGGACCCGATCTGCGACAGCAACCGTCCGAAGGCAAGTAGCCAGATCTCGCGCGCAACGTTCGGCAGCCGATCTTGAAGGCGGGCAAACAGGTTGGCAAGCACAACAGCCTTCGGGATAGGGCGTTTCTAGCATACGAACTAGACTGTTTTGATGGCTCAGCTCGCAAGGACGAGAGGCGATCGCTCGCGGTGACGACTGCGCGACTTTAGAGCATCACCATCGCGGGTCGGAACGACCGTATCGCGTCTGAATCGAAACCTGACAGCACAACGTTGGAAGCGCCGCTGCTTGTCTAGGCGAACTTCTCATACCAACACTTGGAAGTCCTGGGAGAGATGGCAGATCGCTATCCTCATAATCCTTGGAGTGGTTTGCCTCATCCTTTGGAATTGTATAAATTGTTATTAGTCTCAATCAGCCCGCCCTGCGGTTGGCGCTGGTTGGCAGCTGACGCTTGCAGCCGTCAGCACTCTTTCCCAACCGCAGGACGGGCTTTGTAAACTTTTGTTGACAAGCTGAAAAAGCTCCTTTAAGCTGTATATGAGCAGTTTGCATTAGCCAATCTGCTTGTCATAAACTTTTTCCAATGCAATCATTTCAA